>NZ_JAMPNW010000030.1:0-48696 GCF_028479545.1 Providencia sp. PROV201 | reverse complement strand
TCTGTTGTCGGCTTTTCTATTCGAATAAATTTAGTTCAAAACTGCATGAGCTTCTATTTCTATTAACCATTCCGGCAAGGAAAGCCCTGAAACAATAACCCAAGAAGATGCAGGTGGCATATTGGGAAATTTTTCTTTTAATGCTTTCGCAATATCAGCTTGTTCCTCATGGCTATTAAAGCCCTCTTTGATATAAATACGTAACATAGCCACATGAGATAAGTCGCCACCGGCCTCATGCAGTACATGTTCAATATTAATTAATGATTGCACGGTTTGTTCGTAAATTCCCCCAGCAACAGTTTCTTCCGCAGCATTCACACCAACCTGGCCTGATAGAAATAATTGTCGGGTTCCCGTTGTTTCTACGGCTTGGCTAAAGCCATACTGCAAAGAATTGAAGACAGACGTTGGATTTATCAATTTTTTAGTCATTTTTGTTCCATCTTGAATAAAACAGTGAGGCAGTATAAGACTTTTTCTTTTCAATTCATTAAATATCAGGCAAACGTTATTTGATTAGTATAATGAATCAAAAAATATTTTTGCAAAATAACCAGTGCTTGTTCTGCTCCGGGTGGAGTCATCATTAATGTCGCGCCCTATGATATTTAACCATGCCAATACCCATATAAACAGTAATCCAATCAACAAAGTAAGCCAATAAATCAATAAGTTACATTTATGGCACAAATAAAATCATACTATTATTTTAATCAATAATATTCACATTCATTCCACTGAGGTTAAAAGCAATTAATCGTTCAGATACTGAGCCCAAACGGCATGTCCAAGACATCACTTTTCATTTGAATTATTAAGCGCATTCTACATCATGTAGCATTCCCCCCTCTTCTCCTATATTTGCTAAGCGTCTTACATGCGGCACATCACACTTCTCATCATTCATATTGAATACGGTTTTATTACCACGAGATAAAGCCAGTGCAAATATTAGTCACTACATAAATGTTCCCCAAATACACATCAGATATAAAAATCATAATTAACAATTGGTTAAGTTAAAAATGAATAATCTATTGCAGAATTTAATGACTCAATAAATGAAAAAGTAAAAATATCGCGGTTAACTAAAAGTTATAGATACCCAAACAAAACTCATTGTTAAATAAAAGTTACGCAAAGTAACTTAATTTATCGCTAATGTTAAATAACAACAGTGAAAGTTCTGGTAAACTAACTTGAGGTAAAATAATGATCCTAGATGCCAGCTACACTTTATTAGTCGCTTGTTTGGCGCTATTGATTGGTATGTTTGTTGTAAAATACACACCTTTTCTACAAAAAAACCATATTCCTGAAGCCGTTGTTGGCGGTTTCATTGTTGCTATCATTCTACTAATTGTTGATAAAACAGCAGGATACTCATTTACTTTTGATGCCTCGCTACAAAGCATTTTAATGATTACCTTCTTTTCATCAATTGGATTGAGCTCAGATTTTTCGCGATTAATAAAAGGTGGTAAGCCACTTGTCTTATTAACTATCGCGGTGACTATCTTAATTGCTATTCAAAATACCGTTGGTATGGGAATGGCTGTCATGCTTAATGAAAGCCCATTTATTGGTTTAATTGCGGGTTCAATCACACTAACCGGTGGCCACGGCAACGCAGGGGCTTGGGGACCAATACTGGCTGATAAATATGGAGTGACAGGTGCCGTTGAATTAGCCATGGCATGTGCAACCTTAGGTTTAGTACTCGGTGGGTTAATTGGCGGCCCTGTTGCTCGCCATTTATTGAAAAAAGTATCAATCCCTAAAAGCACTGAGCTCGAAAAAGAAACGATCGTCGAAGCTTTCGAACAACCGAGTGTTAAACGAAAAATTAATGCTAATAATGTTATTGAAACCATCTCAATGCTAATTATCTGTATTGTCGTGGGCGGCTATATTAGCGAGTTTTTTAAAGATACCGTCATGCAATTACCAACCTTTGTTTGGTGTTTGTTTGTTGGCATTATAATTCGTAATGTCTTAACGCATGTATTTAAACACGAAGTTTTCGAGCCAACGGTTGATGTTTTAGGTAGCGTTGCCTTGTCCTTATTCTTAGCAATGGCGCTAATGTCTTTAAAATTCGGTCAGCTCGCCAGTATGGCAGGTCCTGTTCTAATTATTATTGCCGTACAAACGGTGGTTATGGTTCTATTTGCAACGTTTGTTACCTTTAGAATGATGGGCAAAGATTATGACGCAGTTGTTATTAGTGCTGGGCACTGTGGGTTTGGAATGGGAGCAACACCAACCGCAATAGCAAATATGCAAACAGTCACTAAAGCATTCAGTCCTTCTCATAAAGCCTTCTTAGTGGTGCCAATGGTAGGTGCATTTATTGTCGATATTTCAAATAGTATCTTAATTAAAATCTTTCTCGAAATTGGTACGTACTTTACCTAGCACACAATCATAAAGGCCAGGCTATAACTTATGTATATAGCCTGGCCTTCACTTTTTTATCTCTTTTTAATTTATACCGCCTAATTTCCTTCACCATTTTCAGTACTAAATGAAGAGTTATTCAGATTAATTTGTATTAATTCGGTAGAATATGCGAATTAATACCAACAGTCGGTTTCTGTGAGTAAAGACAAATAATAGGTTTCTGAAAATGAAATTAAGGCATCTCGATATTTTTTATGCGGTCATGACCTGTGGTTCTTTAACCCGTGCAGCGGAGGTTTTACATATCTCACAACCCGCAGCAAGTAAGGCCTTAAAACATGCAGAACAACAACTTGGCTTAGTCTTATTCCAGAGAATAAGAGGAAAATTAATTCCGACTGCAGAGGCAAACCTACTATTTGAGGAAGCTAAAGAAGTTTATCATAATTTAGATAAGCTCAGAATTTTAGCGCAAAACTTATCACGTGATCCACAAGGTAAATTAGCCATTGGCTGCTTACCTAGCTTAGGGCTAAACTTAGTGCCTGAAGTAACCGCGCAATTTATAAAAAAGCACCCCAATATCAAACTCACGATCGGTACACATCATACAACGGATATTCTGCAGCTATTAACCCAACAAGATCTCGATATTGGTATTGGCTTTAATCTTGAAATTGAAGGGGGGATTACTGTTCTCCCCATTGCTGATATCCCATTAGTTTATGTAGATAGCAAATTACCATTACACTCCCCTGTATCACTCACTGATATCGACCAAGAGCGTTGGATCCACCCTGGTTCTGATTCCTTATCTCAGCTATTACAAAAGCGTCACGAGTTTGCAGAATCAAATATTAGTGTGCACACCTACCATATGGCAGCAGAATTTGTCCAAGCTGGATTAGGCTGCAGTATTACCGATATTTTTTCAGCCGAACACACATTACCTGAATCGATGATTTACCCATTACAGGAAGGTTTACATCTTGCCGTATCTGTTTTTCATCGAGCAGATAAGCCATTAACCAAAGCCGCACAGAATTATGTTAACACCTTGGCATCCACACTCGAAAAAAGAAACAAAGTAGTTAACCAAAAGTTATACTCTAGTAATGAAAACTCAATTGTTTAGTTAGCTTATTCGCCGTTAAATAATAACATCTTGGTTATTATGGGTTACGGATTATTATGACTAAACATGTGGTGGTAATTGGAGCTGGTGTTATTGGTTTAAGCACCGCCTATTCATTAATTAAAGCAGGCCAAACCGTAACATTAGTTGAATCAGATACCGATGTCGGTATGCAAACCAGTTTTGCTAACGGTGGGCAGCTCAGCTATCGCTATGTATCTCCCCTTGCTGATGCAGGTGTTCCTTTACAAGGCTTACGTTGGATGGGGAAAAGTGACTCACCTTTAAATTTAAAAATAATGCCTTCATTACAACAATGGTCTTGGTTAGCGCAATTCACATTAGCTTGTAACCGTAAAACCAATAAAGTTAATGGTGCCCATCTTTTACGTTTATCACTCCTGAGCCAAGAAATAATGAATAAATGGCGTAGCAATGGTGATATCGCTGATTTTGCTTGGGAAAAATCAGGGAAATTAATTATCCACCGTGATAATAAAAGTTTCCAAAAAGCCAGTGAAACGGTTGATAAACAATTTCAAAAAGTATTAACACCCGCTGAAATTGTTGAACTAGAGCCTTCTTTAAAAAAGATACAGTCTCAGCTAGTAGGTGCAATATATGCCCCTGATGATGAGAGCGCTGATTGTTATTTATTCTGTAAAAATCTACTGCAATATTTACTCACACAACCTAAATTTAAACTTTGTTTGCAGCACAGTGTTAAATCTTTCATTACTCAAAATAACGAAGTCACTGGAATAGCCACTCACCAGGGAACGATCCAAGCTGATGATTTTATTGTTTGTGCAGGAAATGGTAGCCACGAATTATTAAAACCACTGAATATTAATGTTCCTATTTTAGGGTTAAAGGGGTATAGCCTAAGTGTCGAATACCCGCAAACTGAACATATTGTTCCGAAAATTAATGTTACCGACTACGCCAATAAAATTGTCTATGCCAAACTGAATGACCAATTACGCATTGCTGCAATGGTTGATATTGGCTATGACAATCAAGGTTTACGTGAAAATAGAATACAAGCGCTCAAAAATATTATAAAAAATACCTTCCCTGAATTACCCAAAATTAACGATGCTGAAAGTTGGTGTGGCTTACGCCCTTCAACACCCAAAGGCCCTCCTTTATTAGGAAAAACTGCCTATAAAAATTTATGGCTTAATATTGGACACGGTAGTTTAGGGTTTACTCTTGCCGCAGGCAGCGCGGAAATATTGACTCAGCTTATAACAGAACAAACATCCCCCATTTCTTTAACTGGATTAACGAGGTAATCATGTCAATTAAACGGAACAACCCGAAACCACGCTTAGCAGACAGCGTTGAATATGCAGGGATAGTTTATTTATCAGGGCAAGTACCTAATGATCTAACTGGCGACATAATTCAACAAACAACTGAGGTTTTAGCGAAAATTGATGCCTTACTCGCTACAAGCGACAGTGATAAAACTCGAATTTTATCTGCTCAAGTTTGGATTAAAGATATGGCAAGGGATTTTTCAGCGTTTAACGCTGTGTGGGAAAAATGGATGCCAGTTGAAAGCAGCCCAGCCCGTGCTGCTGTTGAAGCCAATATGGCTCGAGACCAAGTGCTTGTTGAAATAATGGTAACAGCCGCTAAATTTTAATATTACATTTAATAATAGCAGCGAGATCTTATAATAAAGATCTGCTGCTTTTTATTCATTATTTTTCAATTCATTCTATCAGATAGAAAATGACTATTTTTCAATTTAACAAATATACTCAATCCCATTACGAATAATAATATTTTATTATTTACCACATTAATTAGTATTAATTTTATAAAAATAAAAATCACAAGACTATTATTAATTAATAATTGGAGAAATAAAATGAACGAAACTGTGATTGAATATATTTTATCTAAACTATATGACTTAGGAATTGAAGATATTTTTGGTGTACCGGGTGATTATTCCTTTCCTACTAATGATACGGTTTGTACAATGCCTTATTTACGTTGGGTTGGTAACTGCAATGAACTCAATGCAGCCTATGCTGCTGATGGGTATGCTAGAGTTAAAGGAATGGCCGCATTATCAACAACATTTGGCGTTGGCGAACTAAGTGCACTAAATGCGATAGCGGGTTCTTTTGCAGAACGATTACCAATATTTCACTTAGTTGGGATGCCACCAAGCCAATCACAGCAAAACCAACGCATTGCTCATCATACATTAGGAAATGGAAACTATGATGCATTTTATAAAATGAGCCAGCATATTGTCTGTGCTCATGCCATCATTACCCCTGAGAATTGTATTGAAGAAACAAAGCGACTAATAGCTTGTGCATTACATGAACGACGCCCAGTTTATTTTGGATTACCTGCTGATTTTGCAATGCAGCCTATTATCAAACAAACTAATACCCCCTTATCATTAGAGCCAAAAAGCTGTTCAAAAACGCTAAAAATCACCGTTAATCAGATAATTAATAAATTAATTAATAGTAAACAAGCCTGTCTATTGGCTGGCTCTATATCTTTACGTTTAGGGCTAGAAAAAGAGTTACAAGATATTATTGAACATACCAAAATTCCCTATGCAACCCTCTTTATGGATAAGAGCGTGTTAGATGAAACTAACACACAATATATGGGAATGTATGCAGGTGATTTCATCAATCCACAAGTGACTTCATTTGTAGAAAGCTGTGATTGTATTTTAAATTTCGGCACAATTATGTCAGATTTTAATACGGCTTGTTATACCTCAAATATTAAAACTGAAAACATCATCCATATTATGGATAACTACGTAATTATAGATGGCCAATGCTACAATAATATTTATATGAAGGATATTCTTTTAGCCTTAAAGAATAATTTAATATCTCCTACTCATTATCCTTTTAGTCAAAATTCATTCCCAAGAGCACAATCACTTGGGGAGCCAATCGTTTCAGCCACAAAAGAAATAACGGAAACATTCTTATACCCTCGATTAGAAAAAATGCTCAAACCTAACGATATGATATTTGGTGATACAGGCACATTCACCATGGGCTTAGCATTTGCACTTTTACCTAAAGGTGCATCCTTTCAAACTCAATCTTTGTGGGGATCAATTGGTTGGGCGACTCCTGCTGCATTAGGTGCAGCCTTAGCATCTCCCTCTCGTCGTATTATTTTAATAACCGGTGAAGGTGCTCATCAATTAACTATGCAAGAAATTAGTCAATTTGCACGATTCGGATTAAAACCTATTATTTTTGTTCTAAATAACGATGGCTACCTTATCGAGCGACTATTTTGTCGAGAACCTGAATATTATTATAACGATGTTGCTAAATGGAATTATGCACAACTACCTTCGGCACTTGGGTGTGATGATTGGTATTGTAAAAAAGTAACAACCTGCGAGGAACTCAATGACACCTTACTGCATATTGAAACTCTAGAGACCGCAGCTTACATTGAAATAATTACCGATCGGTATGATGCATCAAAATATTTGGTGAAAATGGGAGAAGCGATTACCTCCATATATTAACTAGATTATTTGTAATTAGCTCCGCCATCTAAAATGGCGTGAGCTATTAGAAATACAATTACGTTATATTTAATTTATACCCATCAATTTCTTAGTTTTATATGCAGTATCTGATGAGGTCACGCCATTTTTATAAGCAACAATGTCGGCCATTATCGCTAAAGCAATTTCAGGTGGTGTTTTGCTACCTATCGGAATACCAATGGGGGCATGGATACGCTCTATTTCCTCTTCCATCATCCCACCGGATGCGATAAGCCGTTCACGACGGCGAGCACTCGTTCTTACTGACCCCATTGCACCAATGTAAAAAGCATCTGTATTAACCGACTCCATCAGTGTTAAATCATCAATTCGGGGATCATGGGTTAAGGAAACAATGGCAGTATTTGGAGAACAACCTTGTTCTTCTAAATAGCGAGCGGGAAATAAAGAAACAACCTCAACTTGAGGTGGAATTTGTGGTGCAAACCGCGCTAGTTCGTCTTCTCGGTGATCGCAAATAATGACCTCAAACCCTAATGTTAAGGCAAAATTAGCGCAATAAGCTCCGGCGGTAGAAATTCCTGCAATAATTAACCGAGGAGGAGCCGCAATATATAGCTGAATTTTATCACCATCACGTTCTATCTGTGTTGGTTGCTCTGATTTATTAGCTATATGAATTTCACCGCTCTGCGGCAAGGTGACTTTCTTGATAATCGCCGAATAACCCAATAGCGCATTTTGGATCTCAACAAGGTAATGAAGCGATTTTTCATTATTGGGTAAATATTCAATCAAAACATCTAAGCTGCCATCACAGGGCAAGTTGACTTTAGTTTCAATCCCACCTCTTCCATAGCGAACAATTTGGCTGCGACTAACATAATCAATATTTTTGATTCGTTGAATAAAATCCTCTTCAATGCAGCCACCAGAAAGCGAGCCTACATATTGGCCATTCTGTTTTGCAACCAGCAAGGAGCCAGGACTTCTAGGTGAAGAGCCATAAGTATTCAATACCGTACATAACCAAACTGGCTGCTCTTTTATCCAATCAACAGCTTGGGAGATAACAAAAACATCTTCACGCAACATATTTGTTCCTTACTCGTTATCAACACTTGGATAATCAATATCTTTCACAACATTTTCATCATTTATGTCTAGTTTATAGACAAAATTATTCTGTAATATTGATTTTGCCCCTTCATCTCCAGACAATTTAATTAAATCTGAATAATATTTTGCAGATATTCCCACAGGATGTCCCGGCAAGCCATTATATACTGGCCGTACTAATGTATATTGTTTTAATTTATTCGCTACACGGATAAATAAATGGCTATTGATGTATGGCATATCCGCCAAATGAATTATCCACCCATCTAAATTTGAAGTGTTTTTAACACCAAATGCGATTGAGTCGCCTAACCCATTACTATTAATCAATGAGTATGGAATATTAAATTGTAAACAATTATTAATGACACCTTCATTCTCAGGCCGCGTTACCACATGCATAGGAAGTCCACTATCAATTGAATTACATAGTGTTTTTTCAAAAACTGTGTTTTCCTCTAACACAAAGTTTAATTTACTTCCTTTACCTCCAGCATTTTGAAAACGTTCACTTTTTCCTGCTGCCAATATTAAAATGCCAATATTCATAGTTTTTATTTTAAATCGATATACTGATTGCATACCTAATAAATAAAGTATATTCAGTAAGATCACAAGAACTACTTAATCATTAATTTGAAAATTATTAAGAGAAGTATAATATAAATGTGATACAAGTAATTTTTCTATGTGACTATAAAAATAAAAATACTGATGTAATAATAATAAGTGTAAGGGTGTATTATGAGCAAAAGCAATGTCGAACTCTCCCGCAGACACTTTCTAAAATGTGCCGTTATAGCGGGAATATCTGTTTATTTAGCCCCTTTGTATAGCCGTGCTTTCGATGTGCTATTCGAAGAAAAAATCCTTCAATCTCCTGACTGGAACCCGGTCGACAAACAAATCAAATTCCGTATTGATGGTTTTGCCAAAGTCCAAGGGGAGAAAGTCTTCGCCAGAGACATTCGTGCACGTGATATCCCTCACTGGCCAAAACAACAAGGCCATGCATTTTTACTCCGCGTGACTCAAGCCGATAAAATTTACCAAGGCTTTAACCTTGATCTGCTAAAAGATGGCCTGATGCCTGACCGCATCGTAACCGCAAGTGATTTAGAAAAAGATGGTGTCGCTTTCCCTGAATTTTATGGCGAGGATCTATTGCTTCCTGAAGGAAAAACACCAGCCTACCTCGGCCAAGCCATCGCATTATTGATTTACCATGATTTTGCTAAATTCCGTTTTGCCAAAGAAACCTTAAAATTCCGTGACGATGTTATCCAATATGGCGCATTAACTGGCCCATTAGAACGAGACCCATGGGGAAGCTACCGTGGCGTGCGAGTTGGCAATGAAAACCCTTATGAGCCCGATATTTACTCAAGCCTAAAAGACATGCCAATCTCCCCTATTGGCATGAAAAAACACTTACCCGTTTGGCCTGAAGGCCGCGAAGGTGGAAAATTAGACCAACAAGGCATGCTATATGCTGATGAGCTCGCCAAACAACTGGAAAACCCGCCAGAAGACTGGTTAGTGATCAAACGAAAATACTTTTCTCAATCGATAGATACTGCCGCCTTAGAGCCTGATAATGCTAACGGTTGGTACGACGCCAAAACACAGTCATTCCATCTTGTTATTCCGACACAGTCCCCTCAGGAGGTTGCGGCATCATTACCAGAGATGTTGGCAAAATCACATTTCCCAATTAAGCAAATTTTCCTACACCCTTGTTTTACCGTTGGTTATGGTTCTAAAGACCACACTCCATTCCCCTATTATGGGGCGATGGCAACATTATATGGAGACGGAGTCCCTATTCGTCTGGCTAATGACCGTTATGAACAATTTCAATCCACCATCAAACGCCATGCTTTCGATATGGATTACACCCTAGCGGTTAATAAAAAAACGCATAAAATTGAAGCTCTTTCAGCTTCTTTTATCGGTGACGGCGGTGGTCGCTGTAATTTTACGCCTTCCGTTGTTATGGTCGGGGCTACAGGTGCTCAAGCTATCTATTATATTCCCCGCAGTGATTTATCTGCGGTCGGTATTGCATCACGAGCAGTAGATGCAGGTTCAGCTCGCGGTTATGGCACATTACAAGCCATGGCTGCAACCGATATGTTAATGGAAGAAGCCGCAAAACTACTCAAAGCCGACCCCATCGAGTTCCGCCTTAAAAATATCATCAAGTCTGGGATGAAAAATACCCAAGGGGCAATCCCTGGTGGCGCTATTCGTGCAGATGAAGTGTTAACTCGCTGTGCTGCGCATCCAATGTGGACAGATAGAGCCAAACGTAAAGCCGACTTCGAAGCGAAAAATAGCGGTAAACTATTTGGCACAGGGATTTCTTGTGTGCAAAAAGACTTCGGAACAGGCGCGGAATCCTCCTTTGCTCGCGTGGAACTCACCCCCGAGGGGAAAATTGCCATTTACCATAGTGGTGCAGAAATTGGTACAGGCATGTCCACGTCCCAATCGGTGGTTTGCGCTAAATGGTTAGGAAAGCCTGCGGAACAAGCTCATTTTTCTGTTGTTGATTGGTCAATTTTACCGATGGTATCGACAGGTAACCCATTTGCCATGTCACAAGATGAGCAAAACCACCTAGCTAAAAACCCATTATGGACACCGAACTACTGCTCACCTGCGAGTGCCAGTAATTCCGCCTATTATTTCACCCATAGCACCGAAGCGGCAGCGCGCCTTATTTTTGAACATGGGTTATGGCCAGCGGCTATGTCAATTTGGCAAGAAGGCATTGGTGGCGGGCAAGCTGCTCCTCTCGTTGTTCGTCGTGAAGATGCACGTTGGGTTGCTGAAGGCTTAACCGCTGATGGGCTCGAGGTGCTGAGTTTATCGCGCTTAATTGAACGCACTTTTGCAATGGGCGGAGTAACCGGCGCAGTGTGCCACGTATTTAACCGCTGGCAATGGGCTGAAGCGGAATTCCCTATTCAGGGAGAAACCCGCCGTTTACCGATTGATGGGCTATCGCTACGATTTGCCGATAAAGAATACCAAGTTTGCCACCGCGAAAAAGCGTATTACCCTGATACACAAAGAAATAATGCCGGAGTTACATACTACAGTGCCGTTGCCACGGTGACAGAGCTCTCCATCGACAAAGCGACGGGACATGTTGAATTACTCAACCATCACAGCGTGGTGGAATGCGGTAATCTCATTGTTCCACAGCTGGTTTCAGGGCAAATTCAAGGTGGATTAGCAATGGGTATCGGCCATGCGCTCCATGAATA
This sequence comes from Providencia sp. PROV201, assembly GCF_028479545.1. Lineage (NCBI taxonomy): Bacteria > Pseudomonadati > Pseudomonadota > Gammaproteobacteria > Enterobacterales > Morganellaceae > Providencia > Providencia sp. PROV201. Next base: position 37,232 of record NZ_JAMPNW010000030.1, on the reverse strand, counting down.
TTTACCTCTCTACGAAGATGGCCCCGGTAATGGGACATGGAACTTCAACCGTTATCATCTCCCTCTTGCCAGTGACGTTGCTGTTTGGCAACAAACCAACGAAGTCCTACCAGGACTTTCGGACACTGACCCGCCGAAAGGCGTTGCTGAGGTTGTTATGATCCCGGTGGTTTCAGCCATCGTTAATGCCATTGCAGATGCAACTGGTCATCATTTCTTGCATTTGCCTGTACGCGCAAAAGACATTTTAGAGGTAATATCATGAGCCTAAATTTCCTTCCCCTTACCTTAACCATTAATGGCCAACAGTATGGACCAATGGACGTACCTGAAGGCCTCATGATGATCGACTTTCTTCATGAATATGTCGACTTAACAGGTTCTCGCCTAGGCTGTGGTCAAGGTATCTGCCATGCATGCGTTGTTATCTTAGATAATCCATCTGGTACCAGCGAAGAGATCCGCACCTGTATTACTGGCGCCCATTTTTTCAATAATAAAAGTATTCGGACTATCGAAGGGGCGGCCACTAAAGAAGAAAATGGAGAGGTAAAACTATCCCCGGTTCAGCAAGCTTTTGTTGAGCATTTCAGTTTTCAGTGTGGCTACTGCACCCCAGGGTTTGTGAATGCCGCTACCGTATTTATTGAAGAACTTCAGCGAAACCCTATTGCAGAAGAAGAACTAGAAGATGCTATCAAACAAGCTCTAAATAACCATATTTGCCGTTGTACGGGCTATGTCCGCTATTATGAAGCAGTACGCGATGTGGTTCTTGCGACTCCTGGTCTTATCAAGGAGGCAATAAAATGATCAAACGAATTATTTTATGGTTGATAGCCATCGCTATCATCGTTTGGGCGGTGCTCTACTGGTATGAAAGCCGTACCTTAGATGGCCCGGTACAAAAAGTCACCGCGACTCCCCAAGAAATTGAGCGGGGCCGTTATCTCGCCCTTGCTGGTGACTGCGCTGCATGCCACACCAGCACTGATGGCGCGCCATTAGCCGGTGGTTTTCCTCTAGATACTCCATTTGGGATAATCTACAGCAGCAACTTAACCCCTTCAGCTGACTTTGGTATCGGCCGCTGGACAAAAGATGATTTTTATAAAGCACTGACCCAAGGAATTTCACCGCCGAGTAAAAATCTTTATCCGGCCATGCCTTATACCTCTTACAAAGGGATCACTCGTGAAGATTCTGACGCTATTTACAGTTATTTGATGAGTCAACCCGCAGTTGATGTCGCGCCACCTGAAAATTCATTGCCATTCCCATTGAACCAACGTATGGCAATGATTGGCTGGAATTTATTGTTTTTTAACGACAAACCGCTCCCAGATAGCTCACAAGGTAGCTCCTCTGAATGGCTACGTGGCCGGTATTTAGTTAATGTATTAGAGCATTGTGCCGAATGCCATACGCCAAGAGGGAAACTGGGTGAAATGGATTTAGATAACTTTATGAAAGGCGGTGCATTAGGCCGTTTTATGGCGCCAGATATTACCCCGAAAGCGCTTGCAGAACGAGGATGGACAAAAGAAGATTTACAGCAGTTTTTCATGACTGGGCTCACGCCACAAGGTTCCGCCTACAGTGATATGCACCCTGTAATTTACCTGAGTTCACAACATTTAACTCCAGAAGATAATAGTGCCATAGCCACCTATTTAATGGGCGACAACCCACCAGCCACTTCACCATTAAGAATGGGGGAAGGTAACGCACAAGGCCGCCAAATTTATTTAGAAACCTGCTCCGGCTGCCACTCCTATGATGGTAGCGGCAAACCGAATGTTGCCGTGGCAATGAAAGGGAATTCAACATTACGTGATGCGGATAGCACTAACCTAATTAACGCTATTTTAGATGGTTTACCTGAACAGCCGTTTCCTAATAACCAAAACATGCAAAGTATGCCAGGGTTTGCTAATAAGCTAAATGACCAACAAATTAGTGAGTTAGTGAACTTCCTTCGCGTTCAATGGGGAGGACAGCCTGCCGATGTCACCCCGGAGCATATTAAATCTTTACGTCAATAATGACGAAAAATGACCAGTCGGGCTTGTTAATATTTAATGAGCCCGACTGGCCTCTATTTAATCCCCTTATAGGAATATACTTTATATAATAGAATACATATTGATTTAATTATTCATTAATAAGAATTAATATCATTTAAATAAAATACATTCTAATAAAGCTCAGTTATTTTATTCAATACTGTCATATTAAGATGACTCCAACAATATTATTCACTTTCTTGTATAAATCCCCTTACTCATTCTTGATATATCATTACAGATACCCATAATATTTGTGTAACTTACTGAGCTATTTGATATTAGCCATCAAATTCCGAACAGATTTAATCGAAATAAAATAGTCTTATAATGAGTGGCTAAGAAATATTATTTCTCTCCATTGCTCATAATAAAACCCCTAAAAATATTATCAGGGAGCACACCATGTCGGGACATATTTCTAGACGCAATTTCATCAAACTGGGGACTATTGCGGGCATTGCTGTGATGGTCGGCAAACTCCCTTTTGCGATAGCAATGGAGCTCGATTCTGACTCTCCATCAACGGATTGGATTGGTCAAAACGGTAAAGCACGTTTTCGTTGGGATGGCGTTGAAAAAGTTACTGGGCGTAAAAATTTTGCTCGTGATTATCGAGCCAAAGACATCCCCGGCTGGCCAAAAAAACAAAGTTATGCCTTTATGTTAAAAGCGACAGAGGCAGATAAAACCTTTGAAGGCATTGATATTTCAATGTTAGGGCCAAATCTACAGCCTGATAAAATTGTTTTACAAGAAGACCTTATCCGTGATGGCTTAAATATCCCTCAAGACACCAGTATGGGGAAAGGCTTTTATGGCACCAATATTTTAGTTCCTCTAGGGGATACCCCGCCGATTATTGGCCACCCGGTTGCTATCTTGATTTATCATGATTTCGATAAATACAGTGCAGCACAGCGGATGTTACGCTTCGCCACAAACACCGTAAAATACGGAACGGTGACAGGGCCAAAACCGCCCGCTAACTACGGTGCAGCACGGTACGTGCGTATCGGTGGTGACACCCCGCTTTCGCCTTCTATCTTTTCCCCTTATCAAGATTCGGGTATTAAAGGTGGGTTCGATGGCAATACGCCTATTTGGCCACCTTATGACCCCAAACACTCCATTTCAATTCCACCCGTAATCCGTAAAGATCGTGGTGGCGGCTTTATTCAAGCCCTTCATCAGGCAGAAAAGAGCCCTGATAAACAAGAAAAAGCGATGGATTATGCACGGCAAATTGAGCAAGAAATCGCAGCCGCTCGCCAGAACCCTGATAAGTTTGTGATTGAACGCCATGGCTTTTCACAATCCATCGACCCTTGCGCGATGGAGCCTGATAACTGTAATACTTGGTATGACGCACAAACCAAAACGCTGCATATATTAACAGCAACGCAATCTCCTGCTGGTGTGGTCAATGCCGCGGCTGAGCTATCTAAACACAACAAACATTTTTCCGTCGAAAACATTGTATTATTAACCGGTTCGACTGTCGGTTACGGCTCAAAAGACTATTCAGTTTTCCCTTTCTATTCGATGGTTGCCAGTTTCTACGCTGATGGCTTGCCTGTTCGCATGGCAAATGACCGCTATGAACAATTCCAAATGGGGATGAAACGCCACTCCATCGAGATGGATGTCACCATTATTGGTGATAAAAAAACCGGTAAATTTGATGTTTTAAAAGGCACTTACAACTGTAATGGTGGAGGCCGTGAAAACCTCTCCGTTGCCGTATCCCACGTTGCGGTACGCGGCGCCCAATCTATTTATTATTTCCCTAAATCTGACCTCACCGCTCTCGCCATGGCCACTCCGGCTGTCGAAGCGGGCTCAATGTGTGGCTTTGGTTCCTTGCAATCGATGGCTGTCACTGAATTGATGGTCGATGAAATCGCTCACAACCTCAATATTGACCCGATTGAACTGCGCCGCCGTAATGCTATTTTAGAAGGTTATCCGAATACACAAGGTGGTGTTATCGCCGGTGACCCACGCAATGTCGAAATGTTAAATCTCGCAGAAAAACACCCGATTTGGGTCGATCGTGAGAAAAACAAAGCCAATTATGAAGCGAAAAACCCCGGTAAGCTATACGGTGTTGGCTTCGCACAAGTGCAGCAAGTTTATGGCTCTAGTGGTGTCCCTACCATTCTTTCCCTCGAATTTGATATCAATGGCAAGCTAACAATGCGCCATTGTATGCAAGAGATTGGTACAGGTGGTACAACCGCGCAGCAAGTAATGGTATGGCAAGCACTCAGCAAAGCCCCTGATGTAGTTGAGTTTGGGGTGACTGAGTTTGAAGAACTACCGCTTAAAACCAGTTGGGCCGACCAGAAAAAACAAGACGAATTGTCCAAAACTGATCCCTATTGGACTCCGGCTCTGATCCCTGACATGAGTTCATCGAGCGGTGTTTATTACATTGGGTTCGGCACGCGCCAAGCGGGTCATTTTTTATTGGAAAATACCCTCTGGCCTGCGGCCAAAAGCATTTGGAGTGAAGGCCCCGGCGGTGGTGCGTTCAACGGCTTAAATGTTGAATTTGCCGATATTCGCGTTGGCCCAGAAGGTATTGGCGGTGGCGGAATGAAGCCCATTCCTTTTGACATTTTAGCCAAAAGAGCCCATGAGATGGGGCTTATCACCGGGGTTGCTGTTCACGGTTATTCCAGCTGGCAGTGGGCTCGCGCAGAGTTCGATATCCCAACTGTGGGCTTAAAAAATCTGCCTCTTGATGCGATATCCGTTCGTTATGGCGAGGGTGCGCCACAAGAACTAAAAAAACAGATGACAACTGGCGGTTATCATTTTATTAAACGTAAAATTGCCTATTACCCACCCACACAACGCGCAAAAGCAGACCCCACAACGGTCACACCCGCTTCTTGCCTAGTCGAGCTCAACGTCAACACGATGACAGGTGAGGTCGATGTCATGCGCCACCATATGATTATGGACCCCGGTACGATGATTGTCCCTGAATTAGTTTCAGGCCAGATCCAAGGAGGTACCGCGATGGGTATTGGCCATGCATTGATGGAAGAATTACCACTGTATGAAGATGGGCCAGGTAACGGGACATGGAACTTTAATCGTTATGTCCTGCCGCGCGCAAAAGATGTGGCGGTTTGGCAGCAAACCATTGATTACTTACCACCTCTCTCAGAAACTTCGCCACCAAAAGGCATGGCTGAACTGGGGATGATCCCAATCTTACCTGCGACGAGTAATGCATTAACCCATGCGACAGGCAAGCGTTTCTATGAATTTCCTATCACGGTAGATAAAATTAAAAAGGCACTCTCATGAAAATCAACAATGCCGTTCCGATTATTGAGCGCAAGCCACTAACACTGACCATTAACGGCCAAAAAGTTGGTCCTATTGATGTCCCTGTTGGGATGCCAATGATTGAGTTTCTACATGAATACCTAGACCTCACTGGCACCCACTTTGGTTGCGGACAAGGGATCTGCCATGCTTGCACCATTATGGAAATCCAGCCCGATGGTTCAACGGTTGAAAGCCGCACCTGTATCTTTGGTGCCCATTATTTCAACAATAAAAATATTGTGACCATCGAAGGGCAAGCCAAACTAGATGAACAAGGCAAAGTTGTTGAATTAACGCCAATTCAACAAGCTTTTATCGAAAACTTTTCGTTCCAATGCGGTTATTGTGCGCCCGGTTTTGTCACGGGCGCGACGGTATTTCTTGATAAACTGAAGAAAAACCCAGTGAAACGTGACCAACTCGAACACGCCATTGAAGAAGCCCTCAATGAGCATATTTGCCGTTGTACAGGTTATGTACGCTACTATGAAGCTGTGAGGAAAGTCGCTCTTGACACTCCTGGCTGCGTGATCGACTAGGGGGAAACATCATGGCTAAATCCAGCTCTCTACGTAAGAGCATTTATATTATTATCTTATTATTCATAATATTAATGCTTGCGATCCTGTTTGGCGCTTTTCGTACCTCCAGTATCGGCCCTGATTTAGATAAACCGCTGACCTCAGAAGAAGTCGCCAAGTTACTGCCTAGAGGACAAGAACTGGCAACCGCTGGGGATTGCTTTGGTTGCCACTCATTACCTGAAGGGCCATTGGCTGCGGGTGGTCGTGCTATCGGAACCCCTTTCGGTACCATTTACTCCACAAATATAACGCCTGATAAGCAATTTGGTATCGGTAACTATACCCGTGCTGATTTCCATCGTGCTTTGAAAGACGGAATTGGCAAAGAGAGAGGTAATCTCTACCCTGCGATGCCGTTTGTATTTACCCATATGACCACATCGGAAGATATTGATGCCCTGTATGCTTATGTGATGTCACTTCCACCAATGGCGGTGCCAAACAAAGAAAATACCGGGGTATTTATCCTACCCGTTCGCCCATTTATGAACTTCTGGACTTTACTCAATTTTCCTAAACAAAATGCGCCCCATGACCCGCAACGCTCTACCGAGTGGAACCGTGGCGCGTATATTGTCGAAGGTTTGGCACACTGCGGTGCTTGCCACTCACCACGTAACCTAATGATGGGCGTCGAGTTTTCACGGTCACTTCAAGGGGGTGAAGAAGCCGGTTTAGCGATCCCTGATATCACGGCAGAAGCGCTTTCCAAACATGGGTACGATACCGCCTCTTTGAGCCAGTTTTTACTGACAGGCAATGCCCCACAAGGCTCTGCATTTGCAGACATGAGCACAGTAACCCATTTTTCCACCAGTCAGATGAAAAAGAGCGATGTGGATGACATGGCGATTTATTTGATGACCGATAAACAAGGAAAAATACTCGGAGCCAAAGCTCCACCAACGCCATTACCTGAAGCAAGTTCACCAGAAGTGGGTGATGTCAGTCAAACCATGGAAACGGGCCGCTTGATGTATATGTCTACCTGCGCAGGCTGCCACGGGATCACCGGAGAAGGTGTGCCAAATGGTATTCCAGCGTTAAAAGGTAATGCTATCCTAGCCATGGACAGCCCTGAAACCTTTATCAGTGTGGTACTAACTGGTATTCCAACCACCACCTTCCCGAACGGGCAGCGTATGTATGCCATGCCAAGTTTTGCTGATGATTTAACGCCTCAAGAAATGGCAGATTTAATTTCATGGGCACGTGCTGAGTGGGGTGGACAAGGTAAACCCGTCACCGCCGAACAAGTTGAAAAACTGAAAAAAGCAGCGCAGTAACTAAAATACTCCTCGGCGACTTATATTAGCTCAAAGAGGAGTATTCATAATAACGACATAAGATATGACTAAAAACCCCTTACTAAAAATTAAGAAGTTAATTAAGGGGAAAAGACGTTTTTCTATATTAGATAATAGCGCATCATGACATACATAAAGGCGCCAAAATACATAATGAAAAATACGATTAAAGACTCAGCGCTTCAATTCTGAAATAAGTCAGTTTAACCTTACACGCTAACATCACATCCCCTATTCCGCTTCCACCAAGTAAAGCATCACCTTGACGTTGACACTCACTGGTTCTGAACGCCAGAAAAGCATCCTGTGATTTTTTTAGAGAAGCAATCGCTTGTGCTGTTGCAGAAGAGTCAATTTTTTTCAGTTCAGTTTCATTATCTGCAATTGATTTACTCATCATCTCATCTGCTCTATCTAGCTTACTTTGTAAACATGCTTGAACTGCTGTCCGTGGAGCATCTGCAATCTGCTCATAGCATTCGTTGAGAGGATCCGTTGCTAACCCAGGTACTGGGACATTACTAGCATAAACCATCACAGGCATAGTCATTGCTGCAGCGATAAATAATGCTTTTGATGTACTTAACTTCATAAAAACCTCTCAATTTGTATATGAAGTGCCTTTTTAACTTATACGAATAAAAAAATCGATATAACACACTAACTTTATGGACTATTCTTAGTATTTACTCATAGTAATAAAACTTATCCTACAGTCTAGATTTTTATCTTGAATTTGCATATTCCTAATATGAGGCAAAATCCAGAACAACATGCCTACATAAATTTCATTTTTAGTCATCAATTTTACCTTTGTATCACTAATACATATTTCAGACACTTTATCACCAAATGCACGTTGCTCCCGATAACCTCAACGTAATACCATAAAGAAATCCATGGCTAACACGTTTGCCTACTCTCATTTGATACGATCTGTGGTATTTTAGTCTCTGAACACCTCACAGAATTTAGTTAACTCAATACGTTAGAACAGACAACATTATGACTGATAAGCAAAGTTTCGAATCCCACACACCAATGATGCAGCAGTATCTAAAACTAAAAGCACAACATTCAGACATACTGCTGTTTTATCGCATGGGTGACTTCTACGAATTGTTTTTTGATGATGCTAAAAAAGCGTCTCAACTGTTAGATATTTCCCTCACCAAGCGAGGTCAATCCGCAGGGCAGCCGATCCCTATGGCGGGTGTCCCTCACCATGCTGCAGAGGGTTACTTAGCTAAATTAGTACAAATGGGTGAATCCGTCGCCATTTGTGAGCAAATTGGCGACCCAGCGACCAGTAAAGGGCCAGTTGAGCGCCAAGTAGTACGCATTGTGACACCAGGCACAATTACCGATGAAGCCCTATTAAATGAAAGGCAAGACAACCTTTTAGCCGCGGTATGGCAAGACCAACAAGGTTTTGGTTTCGCAACATTAGATATTACCTCAGGCCGCTTTATTATAAGTGAAATTGCCGACGAAGAAGCATTACAAGCCGAACTGCAACGCACTCGCCCTGCTGAACTTCTATACCCCGAAGATTTCGCCAGTATGGCATTAATTGAACATAATAAAGGCCTACGTCGTCGCCCACTGTGGGAATATGAACTCGATACAGCAAAACAACAGCTAGGTTTACAGTTTGGCACAAAAGATTTAATCGGTTTTGGAGTTGAAGACGCACACAAAGCGCTCAGAGCCGCAGGCTGCCTATTGCAATATGTAAAAGACACACAGCGTACTTCACTGCCCCATATTCGCAGTATTGTGATGGAAAAACAAAATGATAATGTCATTTTGGATGCAGCGACTCGTCGCAATTTAGAGATCACCCAAAACCTTGCAGGTGGTACAGAAAACACACTTGCCGCTATTTTAGATATGTGTGTGACCCCAATGGGCAGCCGTATGCTAAAACGTTGGCTACATACCCCATTGCGTAATATTCAAGTATTAAATAACCGCCAACAAGCTATTAGTGCATTGCAAGAATGCGGCTTTGAATTGCAACCATTTTTGCGCCAAATAGGGGATTTAGAACGCGTATTAGCACGTCTAGCCCTACGTTCTGCACGCCCACGCGACTTAACCCGTATGCGTTACGCATTCCAACAATACCAAGATATTCATCAAATACTAAGCCAATCAAGTTGTTCGTATTTACAGGCCCTTCAAAATCGTATTGGTCAATTTGATGAGTTACAAGACTTACTTGAAAAAGCCATTATTGATGCGCCACCTGTATTGGTACGTGATGGCGGAGTTATCGCCCCGGGTTATAACAGTGAACTCGATGAATGGCGCGCCCTTGCTGATGGGGCAACCGACTACCTCGATAGGCTCGAAATTCGTGAAAGGGAAAAACTGGGGATCGATACCCTAAAAGTCGGTTATAACGCGGTTCATGGCTACTATATTCAAGTTAGTCGCGGTCAAAGCCATTTAACGCCTATCCATTACGTCCGTCGCCAAACGTTAAAAAATGCGGAACGCTATATTATTCCTGAACTCAAAGAGTATGAAGATAAGGTATTGACATCAAAAGGAAAAGCACTCGCTATTGAAAAAGCGCTGTATGATGAGCTGTTTGATATGCTATTGCCTCATCTTGCTGCGCTGCAAACCAGTGCTGAAGCACTTGCTGAGTTAGATGTCCTAGCCAACCTTGCGGAGAGAGCTCAAACTCTAGGCTACGCTTGCCCACAACTAACTGAAAAACCGGGTATTCAAATTACTGAGGGTCGCCACCCTGTTGTAGAACAAGTGCTTAGCGAGCCGTTTATTTCCAACCCGTTATCACTGTCACCGCAACGTCGTTTATTAATTATTACTGGTCCAAACATGGGCGGTAAAAGTACCTATATGCGCCAAACAGCATTGATTACCCTGTTAGCATATATCGGTAGTTTCGTCCCTGCCAGCAAAGCGGTGATAGGCCCAGTCGATCGCATTTTCACCCGTGTCGGTGCCTTGGATGACCTTGCATCTGGCCGTTCAACATTCATGGTCGAAATGACAGAAACCGCTAATATTCTTCATAATGCGACAGAGCATAGCTTAGTACTGATGGATGAAATTGGTCGCGGGACTTCAACCTATGACGGTCTTTCTCTTGCTTGGGCTTGTGCTGAGAATTTAGTAAATAAAATCAAGGCAATGACATTATTTGCAACGCATTATTTTGAATTAACAACACTGCCTGAAAAACTCGAAGGCGCGGTCAATATCCATCTCGATGCTATTGAACACGGTGATACCATTGCTTTTATGCATAACGTTCAAGACGGTGCCGCCAGCAAAAGCTATGGCCTTGCTGTCGCTTCTCTTGCCGGTGTACCAAAGGAAGTGATTAAACGGGCAAAACAAAAACTTAAAGAACTCGAAGTTATCTCAAACAATGCCAATGCGAGCCATGTGGATAGCGCCCAGCTTAGCTTTTTAACCACAGAAGATGTCGAGCCATCACCAGTATTAACTGCTCTCGCTGAAATTGATCCAGATAAACTCACTCCGCGCCAAGCCCTAGATTGGATTTATCGGTTAAAGGATATGGATAACTAACATGGATGAGTATGCGCAATTACTCACTCCAATCAGGCAGTTTCTGCAATGTGAAACGCCTGATGCGTGGGTAAAAAAAGCGAGTTTGCCTGAAAACTTGTCCATTATCTTAAAAGACCATTTGTTATGTGAATTAAAAGCCGCGCAAAGTGCGATGTTTTTAATTCGCAAATATGCCGTTGATAAAGAAAGTGCGGCAGTCCTACTCGAATGGTTTAAACCTTATGAATCATTTGCTTATGATAGGGTTGGTGACATCCATACATTAAGAAACAAAAATCAGGTTTCTAAGCAGATATTGGCAAAAAAACAATCACCTTATAGCCAAGACTTAATTGATAAAATGGTCTTGCTTATCAAAGAAGAACTTCATCATTTTTACCAAGTTCTAGAGATCATGCATGAACGTAACATCCCCTATGATGGCGTCACTGCAAGCCGTTACGCCAAAGGGTTGTTGAACCATATCGACCCGCACGATCCAAAAACCTTAGTTGATAAGCTAATAATTGGAGCTTATATCGAAGCGCGTTCTTGTGAACGCTTTGCTAAACTCGCCCCATTTCTTGATGAGCAGCTGGCAAATTTTTATATTTCATTATTACGCTCAGAAGCTCGCCACTATCAAGATTATTTGCACTTAGCACAATTAATTAGTAAACAAGATATTACTGAGCGAGTTAATTATTTTGGTATTATTGAAGCTGAATTAATTTCGACACCTGACGATGATTTTAAATTTCATAGTGGTGTCCCCATTAACTAAGCTTGTTCTCTATTATTTACATATAAAAGCCCCTATAAACCTTAGCTTATAGGGGCTTTAACTACCGAATCAACACCCTACATATTAAATAGCGACTCCAGAGTCAGCTCTTCGCCATGTAAAATATCTTTTAATCGCTTTAAACCTTCTACTTGGATCTGACGAACACGTTCTCTTGTTAACCCAATTTCACGGCCAACTTCTTCCAGAGTTTCAGCTTCATAGCCTAAAAGCCCAAAACGTCGTGCTAAAACCTCCCTTTGTTTTGGGTTCAATTCATATAACCACTTAACAATATTATCTTTTAAGTCATTATCTTGAATTGTATTTTCTGGACCTGAATCATTATCATCAGACAATACCTCAAGCAAAGATTTCTCTGAGTCCCCTGCAATTGGCGTATCAACAGATGTGATACGTTCATTTAAACGTAACATCCTACTAACATCTTCGACAGGTTTATCTAGCTGCTCAGCGATCTCTTCAGGGCTTGGCTCATGGTCCAACTTCTGGGCTAATTCACGTGCAGTACGAAGGTAAATATTGAGTTCTTTAACGATATGAATAGGAAGGCGAATAGTTCGAGTTTGGTTCATGATCGCGCGTTCGATCGTTTGACGGATCCACCACGTTGCATACGTCGAGAAGCGGAACCCTTTTTCAGGATCAAACTTTTCAACAGCACGAATCAACCCAAGATTTCCTTCTTCTATCAAATCGAGTAATGCGAGACCTCGATTATTATAACGACGTGATATTTTTACAACGAGACGAAGGTTGCTTTCTATCATGCGCTGCCGTGATGCGATATCACCCCGCAATGCACGTCTTGCATAAAAAACTTCTTCTTCTGCTGTAAGGAGTGGTGAGAACCCAATCTCACTAAGATAAATTTGAGTGGCATCCAGAACACGTTGATTTGTGTTCTGGAGTAAATCCATTTCGTCATCTAGCTCAGTAACCAGATCCTCTTCTTTAAACTGACTCTCGTCAAAAGTGTCATTTAAATTACTTTCGTCGAGGTCATTATATAACTCGTTAACTTTCAGCGAACTTTGGCTCATCAGTGACTCCTACCCTAGATAATGCGGACAGAATGTCAAAGCACTCTGCCCAGTTTATCGTTGCGGTAAATAACGCAACGGGTTTACTGATTTTCCCTTGTAACGAATTTCAAAGTGTAGTCTAACCGAACTAGTTCCAGTACTACCCATAGTGGCTATTTTTTGACCCGCAGTGACGTCCTGCTGATCACGCACAAGCAATGTATCGTTGTGAGCATAAGCACTTAGATAGTCATCGTTATGTTTTATAATTATTAGATTTCCATATCCACGCAAGGCATTACCCGCGTAAACGACTTTTCCTGGCGCAGCAGCAAGCACAGCTTGGCCTCGAGAACCGGCGATATCTACCCCTTTGTTCCCACCTTGAGCATCAGAGAAACCTTCAATCATTTTCCCTTCGGCTGGCCAACGCCATTTTATTGACGAATTATTCGTACTACTGACTGCGGTAGAAGCGGTTGTTGTCGAGGCTGTTGTCGTCGTTGAAGCCTGCGTTGCAGGTTTCTTATTATTAGGCAACATCTTACCTGAATTTTGACCACCACTGTTTGCAGGATACTCATTAGTTGTTCGAAGATCAACCGCTTGCTGATGACTATTTGATGAATTTGCCGCTAATTGAGTGTTCGAGTTCACATTTGTGTTACCAATATTAATAACCTGCCCGACATTGAGACTGTAGGGCTCTGGAATATTGTTTCGCGATGCTAACTCACGGAAATCATTACCTGTTAAGTATGCGATATAGAATAACGTGTCACCACGCTGAACCGTATAGCTATTACCGTTATAACTGCCTTTTGGAATACTGCCATAATCACGGTTGTATACAATGCGCCCTTCACCATTAGTTGTTACAGGCCCTGAGCTACGACTTACAGGCTGAGTATTTGTATTACTTGATAAATTAGGACGAGACGATGGCATTGCCGTGCTCATCCCCGTATTTGGTGACGAGGCCGGTGTCGTCCTTTGCACCGTTTGCTGGCTAGACTGGCTATCATTCACACTCGAAATAGGTGCCGCTGTATGATACGGTGTAGAACAACCTGCCAATAGCGCTCCGCTAAATGAAAAGATGACGGCCCATCGAATTCTGCTTATAGGGCTAACAATTTTCATGCTTCTTCTCCCGTGAAGAAAAATCTGACGTGACAATTCAAAATAATGTCAGCAATAGAGTTATCATAAAATATTTCACTTATTAAAGCAGAAATACAAAATAGTGAACAAGTTAAATATATTAAAAATATAACAATTTGAGAAAATGACTAACAGTTTAAGCTACTCCCACAAATTCAGCTGGGTAAAGTATCATATTTGGAATAGTTTTACTGCTATTTGAGTTAATAGAACCTTTGCAATGATATTTTATTTAAATCGATTATAAAAATAACCAGACTTTGATTAAATACCATTGCAAATAGGTTAAAGGAGGTCGCCGGCAATCAATGGAACAAAACGGACTTTTTCAATAACATTAGTATGGTAATCATTACCACGTCGAGTAATTAGCTTCAGAGCTTGTTCTTTATCACCGACAGGTAAAACCATTCGACCACCATCTTTTAATTGCCCTAATAGTAAAGCCGGTATTTCTGTTGGCGCCGCAGTAACGATAATGGCATCAAAAGGTCCTTTTGACTGCCAACCTTCCCAGCCGTCTCCATGACGAGTTGAAACATTATGTAAATCAAGCTGTTTCAAGCGCCGCTTTGCAGCCCATTGCAAACTTTTCACCCGCTCAACAGAAAAAACATGCTTAACCAAGTGTGCCAATACTGCTGTTTGATACCCTGAGCCTGTCCCTATCTCGAGAACGTGATCATCCGGTGCTAAAGCCAATAGCGCCGTCATTTTAGCTACAATATACGGCTGAGAAATAGTTTGCCCATGACCAATAGGTAATGGGATATTGTCATAGGCTTTATGGGAGAGCGCTTCATCCACAAACCGTTCCCTAGGAACGAGTGAAATGGCATCTAATAGGCGCTCATCGTGAATTCCCTGTTGGCGTAATTGAGCCAAAAGTTCTTTCATGAGCCCTGTATTCATTTTACTGACACTCCTGATTTTTCTAGCCACTCTTCCACTAATGAGTGTGCTTTATAAGCGGTTAGGTCAACTTGTAATGGGGTGATTGAAACATACCCATTTTGCACTGCTTCAAAATCCGTTCCAGGACTGGCATCACGAATTTCCCCAACGGGACCTAACCAATACAATGTATTCCCTTTCGGGTCCTCTAAGCTATATACCTCAGAAGCGGCATGGCGGCTACCACAGCGAGTGACTTTGATACCTTTAATTTCTTCATACGGGATATCAGGTACATTTATATTTAAAATGTTCCCAGCTCGCAATGGGTTTTTCTGTAAGAGTGCAAGGATCTCGCATGTCACTTTAGCGGCACTTTCATAATGCGTTTCCCCATCTAACGATACCGCAATTGAAGGTAAACCTAAATGGCGGCCTTCTGTTGCCGCTGCAACCGTGCCTGAGTAAATAACATCATCCCCTAAATTAGGGCCACAGTTGATACCAGATACAACAATATCAGGACGTGGGCGCACCACTTTATTCACCCCAATATAGACGCAATCTGTTGGTGTGCCTTCCTGTACAGCAAGGTCACCATTACTTAGTGTTTGAATTTTAAGTGGTTTATCTAATGTTAATGCGTTCGAAGCCCCACTACGATTGCGATCAGGCGCAATCACCTGAACATGATAATATTGGCGTAGCGCCGCTGCAAGGGTTTGAATTCCCGGCGCATTTACCCCGTCGTCATTACTCAATAAAATCTTTAGCATCGACATTATCCTGCCCATTTTGATTAATAATTTCTCTCACAACACTGGTTGCAAAACAACCTGAGTTTAAGAAAAAATTCAGTTTTACCGTCGAGTCGTCCAGCCATTCCCACTGTAAGTTTTGGGGTTTAACAACGATAGCCCTTCTAGCTGAAGAAACTCGTTCACGCTGCATTAAAGAGATAAAGGGCTGGTAATCCGCTAAACACTGAGTTTCAAATGCCAGTGCTTCATCCTGAGTTCCCAGCTCCCCATCACCGGGTAATGGCGCTGTGATGCTTAATTCGTTGGACTCCAAGCGAGGTTGTAATGTAGCAAATTCATCTTGTGTCGCGACAAACCAACTCCCTCTGCCCGTTAATTGCAATGCATCACCTAACATCACGTGTTGGGCGGTATTATTTGCAATTCGTTCGCTTGCTACATGGTTAAACATTGCACTACGAGCAGCAGAAAGATAAAAGCTACGCTTGTTGCGTTCACGCACGTTGATTTCTTGGTTTGCCCAACGCAACGCTTGCGATAAATTTTGGCCATCGCGTCCAAAACGTTGTTCACCGAAGTAATTAGGCACACCTGCTAATGCGACTTTGTGTAAACGTTGTTCAACGTCTTTCGCATCCGAAATATCACGCAAGGTTATTTCAAACTGGTTTCCTTTCAAGGAACCAATACGTAATTTACGTTTTTGCCTGGTGACTGCCAGTATTCGGCAGCCTTCTAGCTGCCAAGTTGAAAAAACAGGCGTTTCTTTACCTGGCATTTGCAGACAGAACCATTGCTCCGTCACTGCGTGTCTATCTTTTAAACCTGCGTAACTGACCGCTCTGGCTGAAATTTTAGCAAATTTGGCGAGTTGTTCGGCAACAAATACCGTATTGCAGCCTGTTTTTTCCACGCGAACCATAACATGTTCGCCTTCACCATCTAGCTCAAAGCCTAAATCTTCTTTGACGATAAAATCTTCTGGAACACTTTTTAATGTGCCAGAAGACAATGGCTTACCATGCAGGTACTGAACATTCATTACTTTCATTACTATTATCTTTTATTAAAAGAACAACCGCAGCACAGGCAATGCCTTCTTTACGCCCCACAAAACCTAATTGTTCTGTCGTGGTCGCTTTCGCATTGACATCATCCATATGGCACTCAAGATCTTCGGCGATATTCACACGCATTTGAGCGATGTGTGGCAACATTTTTGGTGCCTGAGCCATGATGGTGATATCAATATTACCAATGCGATACCCTTTGGCACGTACATGGCAAAACGCATCTCTCAATAAGACTCGGCTATCTGCCCCTTTATAGGCAGGATCAGTATCGGGGAATAATTTACCAATATCCCCTAATGCTGCAGCACCAAGAATTGCATCAGTTAACGCATGCAATACCACATCACCGTCAGAGTGCGCGAGTAAACCTTGTTCATAAGGGATACGCACGCCACCAATGATGATAGGGCCTTCACCACCAAATTTATGTACGTCAAAACCGTGTCCGATTCTCATTTTTTTTCCTTAGTTATTCATTCTTGAAAGATAAAATTCCGCTAAAGTGAGGTCTTCTGGGCGCGTCACTTTTAAATTATCAGCGCGGCCAGCCACTAACACCGGTTGGTGGCCGCAATACTCTAGCGCAGAAGCTTCATCAGTGATCACCACGTTTTCTTTCAAGGCTTTACTTAGACAGTCCCGTAATAATGCTAACGGAAAAAATTGTGGTGTGAGCGCATGCCATAACGCTTCACGTTCAACCGTGTGGTCAATTAATTGACTCGCTGTTGAGCTGCGTTTCATGGTATCGCGTACGGGGGCAGCGAGGATCCCACCACAACAATTTTGTTCCGCTGCTAATTGAATAATTTCATTTAAATCTGATTGATGGAGGCAAGGACGTGCCGCATCATGCACTAATACCCAGCAATCTGAAAAGTTGGGGTTAGTGATTAAAAAATCCAGACCTGCTAATACTGAATCGGCACGCTCTTTGCCACCAATGACCGTCGTCACTCGAGGGTCATTAGCAATTGCAAGCTGCTGAAAATAATCGTCTTCCGCACTCAAAGCAACCACAATCTCTTGCACTTTATCATTTTCAAGCAATGCGTTTATGGTGTGCTCAATGATCGTTTTACCTGCAACCTGCAAGTATTGTTTTGGGCACTCTGCATTCATACGGCTACCTATCCCTGCTGCAGGGATCAGTGCAACAATTTGCGGGAGATTGCTTTGTGGGGCATGGTTTGGATTTGTCATTGTTGAATTCTTACATCAGAAATTATCAGGCTAATGGGTACACTATTTTGATATCATTTTATTGTGTCTATTTCTGGTTATTACTTTCTTTAACCATTCGATAAAATGACTCTCCAGGTTTGATCATCCCAAGCTCCGTTCGAGCTCGTTCTTCAATCGCATCTTGGCCATCATTTAAGTCATTGATTTCAGCGAATAGCTGTTCATTACGCATTTTTAAGCGCGAATTTACAATTTCCTGAGCAGCGACATCATCTTTGACTTGTACGTAGTCATGTATGCCATTTTTGCCTAACCATAAGGAATACTGTAACCAAGCTAATATCGCAATTAATAGTAGCGTTAATTTACCCATTTTGCCCCCTGAAATGATTTGCTAATCATCCCATAACTCAACGATTGACGCTACTGTGATACTGAAATTGTGATAAAAAGTCAGATTAAGTCGGGTTTGAATCCGCAAAATACCACCTTATTTTACCATCGGATAAAATAAAGGAGGTATTTAAGCTGTATTAATAATCTAGCTGAATGACATGATTGCGTAATAAAAGCGCAATAATTTGGGAAAGGGAATCAGAAATCGGTTGTTGCCCATCCAGATGTAGCTCTGGGTGTTGCGGTTCTTCATAAGGGGAGTCAATTCCTGTGAATTGCTTAATTTTCCCTTCCCGCGCTTGTTGATATAACCCTTTAGGGTCTCGCTGTTCACAAACACTTACAGGGGTATCCACGTACAACTCAAAAAATTGTTCGGGTTCAAACAAGTCACGGACTTTCTGCCTATCCGCTTGAAAAGGTGAAATAAAGGCGGTCGCAACAATCAGCCCTGCATCGACCATTAACTTCGCCACCTCACCCACTCGACGGATATTTTCTTGTCTATCAGCCTCATTAAATCCTAAATCACGGCATAAACCATGGCGGATATTATCGCCATCCAACAAATAGGTTTTCATTCCCATTGACGTAAGTTGGTGCTCTATTGCCCCCGCTAATGTTGATTTTCCTGAACCTGATAACCCGGTGAACCACAATACAGCACCTTTGTGGCCATTATTACTCTCACGTAGCTGGCGAGTTACTGCGTGTTGGTGCCAAACAATATGGTTTTCTTTTGTCATCCGTATTATTTCCCACCTAATACATCGCGTGCACCCCAATGAGGGAAATGGCGGCGAACTAATTTATTTAGCTCAATTTCAAATTCACTAAAATCACTGTTTTTTTCAAAGACAGGGGCTTGTGTTTCGCGGACTAAACCCGCCCCGACAGTCACATTTGTGAGCCTATCAATAAAAATCATTCCGCCAGTGTCTGCATTGCGTTGATAGTTTTCCAGTAACAATGGTTCATCAAAGGAAAATTCCACTAAACCAATGCCATTCAACGGTAGTTCCGTAGCCACTTTCTGTGTTAAATTATTGATATCTACTTGATATTGAATATTTTCTACTTTTGCCCGGCTGCGTTTTCCCGCAATTTTAATATCAAGTTGTTGCCCTTGAACTAACGGCTGTTCAGACATCCATACCACATCGACAGATGCATGCTGTGTGCTTTGTAAGGTTTCATCTTGTGCAACAATCAAGTCGCCACGACTGATATCAATTTCATCTTCAAGCACTAATGTAATCGCTTCCCCCGGGACTGCAAAATCTTGTAACCCTGAAAATGTCACAATTTCTTTGATTGCTGAGGTCGCACCAGAGGGTAATACTTTGACCTTTTGCCCCACTTCGACAATCCCTGATGATAATGTTCCACTGTATCCACGAAAGTCTAGATTTGGGCGGTTCACATATTGCACAGGGAAACGCAAAGCTTGCTCCGAGGCTTTTTGTTCCACTTGAACATTTTCCAATATCGATAATAGCGTATCACCTTGATACCACTTAAAATTATCGCTAGCATTCACAATGTTATCGCCATCAAGGGCTGAGATAGGTACAAACCATACCTTTAAATCAACCGGCAATTCCATCGCAAACTTTTGGTAATCCTGCTTTATTTTTTCAAAAATGGCTTCACTGTAATCCACTAGATCCATTTTATTGACGGCAACAATAAGATGGCGGATCCCAAGCAATGTACTAATAAAACTATGGCGACGTGTTTGTTCCTGTACTCCTTTTCGAGCATCGATCAACAAAATAGAAAGTGAGCAAGTTGATGCCCCTGTCGCCATATTGCGCGTATATTGCTCATGACCGGGGGTGTCCGCAATAATAAATTTGCGTTTTTCTGTTGAAAAATAACGATAAGCCACATCGATGGTGATCCCCTGCTCACGTTCAGCAGCAAGGCCATCCACCAGCAAAGCAAGGTCAAGCTTTTCCCCTTGAGTCCCTATCCGCTTACTGTCACTTTGCAAGGTTGACAGCTGATCTTGGTATATTTGGCGAGTATCATGCAGTAAACGGCCGATTAAGGTACTTTTACCATCATCCACATTGCCACAGGTTAAAAAACGCAATAATCCTTTTTGTTGCTGCGCCAATAAATAAGGCTCTACACCACCTTGCTGTTCAATTTGATGAGCGATTGATTCATTATAAACGGCTTGTGCCATGATTTTTCTCCTGACTTTGCGTATTAACCTTGCCCACTAAAAATAACCTTGGCGCTTTTTCAACTCCATCGAAGCGGATTGGTCGCTATCAATCAGCCTCCCCTGCCGTTCACTCGTCGTAGAAATCAACATTTCTTCTATGATCTCAGGCAGTGTTTGTGATTCAGATGGCACAGCTCCCGTCAATGGCCAACAACCTAATGTTCTAAAACGCACTTTTTGCTGGCTAACCACTTCTCCAGGTTGTAGGTCAATACGGTTATCATCCACCATTAGTAAAGTCCCATCCCGCTGAATAACTGGTCGTTCTTTTGCAAAGTACAGGGGAACAATGTCGATATTTTCCAAATAGATATATTGCCAGATATCAAGTTCAGTCCAATTTGATAGCGGGAAAACACGAATACTTTCCCCTTTATTGACCTGCCCATTGTAGTTATGCCATAGCTCAGGCCGTTGGTTTTTAGGATCCCAACGATGAAATCGGTCACGAAAAGAGTAGATCCGCTCTTTTGCACGTGATTTTTCTTCATCACGACGAGCGCCACCAAATGCGGCATCAAAACCGTACTTATCCAAAGCCTGCTTTAAGCCTTCCGTTTTCATAATATCCGTGTGCTTAGCACTGCCATGCAAAAACGGGTTGATCCCTAATTTTTCCCCTTCAGGGTTACGATGAACAAGTAGCTCAAAACCGTATTTTTCTGCAGTTGCATCGCGAAACTCGTACATTTCACGAAATTTCCATCCTGTATCAACATGTAAGAGAGGAAATGGGAGCTTTCCTGGATAAAATGCCTTGCGTGCTAAATGCAGCATCACAGAAGAATCTTTACCAATAGAATACAGCATCACTGGGTTAGCAAATTCGGCGGCAACTTCACGAATGATATGAATACTTTCTGCCTCTAACTGCTGTAAATGAGTCAATTTTTTGTCGTTCACGATAGCCCCTTACTTAAGCCAGTTCCAATACGGCACTGCGCCATCTTATGTCTTCAGTTTGAGAACCAAACCACGCGAGTTGTTGGTGCAATGCAGCTACTTCACCAACCACTATCAAAGCAGGCGCGGGTGCCTGCTGTGCTAATACTTCAAGCTCATCGAGTTTTCCGGTTACTACTTTTTGTTCACGCCTTGTACCACAGCCGATAACCGCTACCGGGGTATTTTTCGCTCGGCCGAATTGGATTAATTGCTCGCTGATTTTTGCGGCCTTCACTGTGCCCATATAGATAGCTAAGGTTTGATTTCCTCGAGAAAGCGCCTGCCAATCGAGATCCGTTCCATTTTCACGGCAATGGCCCGTAATAAAGGTAATGCTTTGTGAGTGTTCACGGTGAGTCAGCGGAACCCCCGCGTAAGCGGCTGCACCAATTGCCGCGGTCACACCCGGAACCACTTGAAATGGGATCCCCGCTTGCGCTGCAACTTGTAGCTCTTCTCCCCCTCGCCCAAAAATGAAAGGATCCCCCCCTTTAAGGCGCACGACTTTTTTACCTTGTTGAGCAAATTTCACGATCAGCGCATTGGTTTCTTCTTGGGAAACACTGTGGGCCCCTGCGCGTTTACCTACACAAATCTTGTCTGCATCACGGCGAACTAACTCGAGAATTTCCTCACTCACCAGATGGTCATATAAAACCACTTCTGCACTTTGTAAAACGCGCAGTCCTTTTAATGTAAGCAGCCCCGCATCCCCCGGCCCAGCACCAACTAGGGTTAATTCACCGTGGTTATTTGGCTCATACAGCTGTCGTTCCAGCTGTTGTTCAGCTTCGCTGAATTGCCCTTTTTCAACTAAAGAGGCAAAACGACCACTAAAACTTTTTTCCCAGAAACGTTTTCTTTCACGCATATTAGTTAGCGTTTCTTTAACTTTATGACGCCAGCGACCAGCTATATCCGCCATTTTCCCCAAAGAGGTTGGCAGCATCGTTTCCAATTTTTCTCTGAGTAAACGTGCTAATACGGGTGCGGTTCCCCCTGAAGAGATCGCCACAATCACCGGGGAGCGGTCAATAATGGAAGGAACAATAAATGAACATAATGGCTGGTCATCGACTACGTTAACGAATATTTTTCGTTCATTAGCATCGTAGAAAACCGTTTCATTCAATAATGCATCATCCGTTGCAGCAATAACCAGAAATGCATCATCTAAATGAATGGATTGATAATCTTCTGCTAACCAAATAAATTTATTTTGTTGATATTCAGTTTGTAACTGAGTACATAACGTCGGTGAGATGACCACTAAATTCGCTTGTGCTTTTATTAGCAACTCTGCTTTTCGTGCTGCGACCACACCGCCGCCAATTAACACGACCTTGCGCGTGCGGACATCGACAAATAATGGTAAATAATCCATCTTGCTCACCCATCGTTATATAAACTTATTATAAGAAATAGACAATTGACTATATGGCTTCAATCAACAGGTTTGAAATGACAAAAAGCTCTTTCTTGTAACTTAAAAGCATAAGCCTGAGCTCTTGCACAAAAACACTAAAAACCAGCCAATACCGAACAAAAATACAAGACTTAACGCAAACTTCTAATAATTATGAGAAAAACAAAAAATAATATAAAAATAAGAAATACTTATTTTTAACAAAGGGCATTCCTTTGTAATTAAACAAATATTTTATTAAATTCGTAATTATTTATGTTCTAAACTCAAGTCATGGCTTTGAACATGACAAATCAATCTTCTAAATTATTCAAATTGCGCGTAGCCAACAACGCTGCAGATTGAATTATGACCTAATCAATATTCTAAATAATTCAAGTTGCAGCTAGGCGGCAAGTAAATGAGTCGCTAGGAGCATACACTAGTATGTGACTAGTGCGAGTGAGCGTAGCCAACAACGCTGCGGATTGAATTATGACGAATATTTAGTTTTCATGCAGCCCACACTCCCTCTTTAATCCAAAAAAACGCGTATCTTCTTCATTCATCCCCTCTTCCCATTTACGAGTTGTATGGGTATCACCAACTGATAAATACCCTTGTTCCCACAGGGGGTGATAAGGTAAATCATATTTTGTTAGATATTCATAAACTTGCTTATTATTCCAATCAATCACTGGTAAAACTTTAAAAATCCCTTTTCCGATACCTAACACAGACAAATTTGCGCGGCTCTCAGATTGTTCTCGCCGTAAACCAGAAAACCAGGTTTGTGCTTGTAATTCATGTAACGCACGCGCCATCGGTTCAACTTTATTCAATTGGTTATAACGCTCAATACCATCAAGCCCTTGTGTCCAAAGTTGGCCATACAGTGCTTCTTGCCAAGCAGGTGACTGCTTTGCGCGATACACCTGTAAATTTAAATTCAATTTATCTGTTAACGCCTCAATAAATTGATAGGTCTCTGGGAACAAATAACCAGTATCCGTTAAAATAACTGGGATATTAGGCATAACCTGCGTCACCATATGCAGCGTTAGTGCCGCTTGGATACCAAAGCTGGAAGACACCACAAACTCTGCCGGTAAATATTCAACCGCCCACTCAACCCGCTGTAATGCATTCATCGCTTCTAACTGGGAATTAAACTCAGCGAGATAAGCGATTTGTTGAGGCTTATCGAGTTCGATAAGCGTTGCTAGTTCAAGTCGGCTCATACTGCCTCCTTAACCTCATAAAAATCAACAGCAGAATTTAATACGGGCTTCACAACATTGGTGCGAATAACAAAATCGCCAAATCCTTCATTAGGTAGACGTTTTTTTGCCCAATCACCGATTAACTCATCCAAAATAGCTAAAATCTCTGTACTAGTGATGTTTTCACGGTACATGCGTGGAATACGGGTGCCAATGCGATTTCCACCTAAATGTAAGTTATATCTATCAATCGCTTTACCGACCAGCCCTACTTCCGCCAGCATCGCTCGTCCACAGCCATTAGGGCAACCCGTTATCCGTAGAACGATATGTTCATTGGCGACTTGATGAGCGGCCATAATATTTTCTACCTGACTAACAAATTCAGGTAAAAAACGTTCCGCTTCTGCCATCGCAAGTGGGCAAGTTGGAAATGAGACACAAGCCATGGAATTTTCACGTTGCGCTGTAATTTCATCACTCATTAACCCATGAGCTCTGGCAATCGCTTCAATCGCCGCTTTTTCACTTTCGGGTACACCCGCAACAATTAAATTTTGGTTTGCGGTTAAACGAAAATCACCTTGATGAATACGCGCAATTTCAGCCACACCCGTTTTTAATGGCTTATTTTCTAAATCAATTAATCGACCATTTTCAATAAACAATGTTAGGTGCCAGCGATTGTCAATTCCTTTAAGCCAACCAATCTTGTCACCGCGTTCAGTAAATTCATATGGACGAATAGGTTCGAAAACTACGCCTGAGCGCCTTTCGACTTCAGCTTTGAAGGTGTCGATACCCACACGCTCAAGAGTATATTTGGTTTTCGCATTTTTACGTTCAGTACGATTTCCCCAATCCCGTTGGGTAGTCACTATCGCTTCTGCAATGGCTAATGTTTTGTCTAATGGAATAAAACCAAACTCACTGGCTAAGCGAGGAAACGTCGCTGTATCACCATGTGTCATTGCAAGGCCGCCACCCACCAGCACGTTAAAACCGATCAATTCCCCATTTTGGGCAATCGCGACAAAGTTCATATCATTTGCATGCAAATCCACATCATTTAATGGTGGGATCACAACAGTGGTTTTAAACTTTCTTGGCAGATAAGTTTGCCCTAAAATAGGCTCTTCATCCGTTGTCACTATCTTTTCTTTATCTAACCAAATTTCCGCGTAAGCACTAGTGCGTGGTAGTAAGTGTTCAGATATTTTCTTTGCCCATTCATAAGCTTGTTGGTGCAATTCAGACTGCACTGGGTTAGAGGTACATAACACGTTACGGTTAACGTCATTCGCCGTTGCAAGGGCATCTAAACCAACGTGACTTAGCATCTGATGGGCAGGCTTTACATCCCCTTTTAAGATGCCATGGAACTGAAATGTTTGCCGATTCGTAATGCGCACGCTGCCATACAGCGTGTGCTCTGTGGCAAACTTATCAATATCAAGCCATTGCTTGGGTGTAATAATGCCGCCCGGTAAACGACAGCGCAGCATCATTGCATGGCGAGGCTCGAGTTTTTGTTCCGCACGCTCAGAACGAATATCACGGTCATCTTGTTGATACATGCCGTGAAAGCGTATCAACAGGAAATTATCCCCTTCAAAACCGCCCGTTAACCCATTTTTTAAGTCGTCCTTAATGGTTCCACGCAAGTAATCGCTGTCTTGCTTCATGCGTTCACTGTCTGCGAGTTTACCTTCGACAATTAAGGGCTTTTGTTGTTGTTCATTGCTCATTAATAAACATCCCTCTGATAACGGCGCATTACGCGCAGCTCACTTAAAAATTCATCAGCTTCTTCACTGTCCATGTTCCCGTATTGACTGACGATATCTAATAATACCTGTTCGACATCTTTGGCCATGCGGTTTGCATCACCACACACATAGATGTGCGCACCTTCTTGTAACCATTGCCATACTTCCTCGCCTTGTTCGCGAAGTTTATCTTGTACATAGATTTTTTCTTGTTGGTCGCGAGACCACGCTAATGAAATATGGGTTAGTAAACCGTCTTTGACATAACGCTGCCATTCCACTTGGTAGAGAAAGTCATCAACAAAGTGTGGATTACCAAAAAATAACCAGTTTTTCCCTGTCGCACCGTCATTGTCACGCTGCTGTAAGAAAGCACGAAATGGCGCTATCCCTGTTCCTGGGCCAATCATGATCACTGGCGTATTTGGGTCTTGTGGCAGACGGAAGTTATCATTGTGCTCAATGAATATGCGGAGTTCATCATCCTCATTTAAGCGATCCGCTAAGAAACCTGAAGCACCGCCAGTGCGAGCCTTACCATCAATCTCATAGCGGACAACGCCAACCGTTGCGTGAACTTCATTTTCCACCTCTGATTGTGAAGAAGAAATCGAGTACAAACGAGGGGTTAACGGGCGCAGTAGTTCAACAAATTCTTGGGCAGTAGGCTGAGATGCCGCTTGGCGTACCATATCGACAATTGGCGTATTTTGCGCGTAGTGCAAAATAGCTTGCTTATCACTAATTAATGACAATAGTGCATCATCTTTTGATAGCTGAGCGTATTTTTCGACAATTACTGGGGTATTTTGTGTCAGTTCTAATTGATAAATCAGCGCATCACGTAATGAATGCCGCTGTGAGCCAATAAAGACCTCTTCATCACCTTGTAGCCACAATAAAGCCACCAACTCATCAACTAAAGCAGGGTCATTATCGAACCAAACTCCTAGCGCATCACCCGGTTGATAACGTAAACCAGAGTCACCGAGGTCAATTTCAATATGGCGAACATCTTTTTGCGAGTCGCGACTGGTGATCTTTTGATTACTCAGTAGCGACGCAGTTAATGGTGCGGTTTTACTATAAGGTGATGAATGAATTTCATTCACACTTCCTGTTTGAGTCGCCAATAATTGGCTATCACTTTGAGCAGGAACGCGAGCTTTTAAAATCTGTGTGAGGTTTTCAACCCATTCATCTGCAACCGCTTGGTATTCAACATCTGCATCAATTCGTTCCGTTAATGATATCGCCCCTAATGATGCAAGCTGAGAATCAAAATCTTTACCCGCTTGGCAAAATTTTTCGTAAGAGGAATCTCCCAGCGCGAAAACCGCATAGCTGGTTTGTGATAAATTAGGCGCTTTTTTAGAATGAAGGTATTTGTACAATGCAACCGCTTCTTCGGCTGGCTCCCCTTCACCTTGGGTTGACGCTACAACAACCAACACTTTCTCTTGGTTGATTTGTTTGAATTTATAATCCCCTGCATTCACTAAGTTCACACTAATTTTTTCACCGACTAAACGCTCTCTAAGCTGCTCTGATAGGCGGCGTGCATTTCCTGTCTGTGATGCAGAGATGATTGTGACCGTATCTTGGGTAACCACAGGCGCACTGACAGATGCATCAACTTGCGTATTTTGATTTACCACTCCCCACAAATAACCAGAAAGCCATGCGAGTTGATGGGATGAAAAATCATCAACGACCGTCTGTAAACGTGCTAATTGCTCAACAGATATTGGCAGCGCCGCTAATGGCGGCTGTTTTTTTGTCATTATCTTGTAACCCCAGCGTTATTCATCTTTGATTTAAAAAAACGATGCCATGTCATTACCCAAAAAAGACCGACAACCTAACACCTGCTCATTCCCCCAAATAATTAAGGTAATAAAGCAAAAAATACCGCAGTACCTGAAACATATAGGGTATGCAGTTAGGTTATAACAACCATAGATAATGGGATAAGAAACGATAGCCATAATTAATAACTAAAAAGCCTAAAGCAATTAACTGATGGATCATATTGATAAAAGCGGTTAACGCTATTTTAGTAATTAAAGATATTTTCACCTAAAAATGCAGTACAATGCGCTGTTTATTCACAACAAGGAGCCACATATGAGTACAACAATCTATAAAGATTTCACTTTCGAAGCCGCCCACAAACTTCCTCACGTCCCAGAGGGTCATAAGTGTGGTCGCCTCCATGGGCATTCTTTCATGGTGCGTTTAGAAATCACAGGTGAAGTTGACTCCCATAGTGGTTGGATTATTGATTTTTCTGATGTAAAAGCCGCTTTTAAGCCTATCTGGGAACGCTTAGACCATCATTATTTAAATGATATCGAAGGGTTAGAAAACCCAACCAGTGAGGTATTAGCCCAGTGGATTTGGCAACAAACTAAACCTTTACTACCCTTATTAAGTGCGGTTACCGTAAAAGAAACCTGCAATGCAGGTTGCGTCTATCGCGGAGAAGCTTAAAAGTACAAGCGCTAAAAAAGTCATATAATATAGGGATACACGCTCCTCAGGCCGCTGACTTAGCGGCAAGCCTAATAGGTTTTGAATATAAATGAGGGGTAAATCCCTATATCCTTTACCTTCGACTAATGACCAAACCAATATCAACGCCTAACTCTGCATAGAAAGCTGCCTAATTACCTTTAATAATCGAAATTCTAAAAAAACATACGTTATCAAGGGTGAGGCTAAGGCAAGAAATAAATCAGTGACTGACATTTCCCCTTTTAACATTAAGGATATAAAAACTTTAATTTGACATAGTGCATTAAATTATAACCTGATCTATTATTTACCATTATTTACTTTTAATAAGGCAGGGGAAATGCATTTATTTCAACAAACACCAAAATCCAGAAGGCGTTATGGACTGGCAGCATTTATTGGTCTAATCGCAGGTATCGTCTCTTCGTTTGTCAAATGGGGGGCTGAAGTCCCATTACCGCCAAGAAGCCCAACGGATATGTTCAACGCAGCTTGTTCGCCAGAAACACTGATCCGTGCAGCGGAACAAATTGACTGCTCACGTAACTTCCTCAATCCACCTTATATTTTCTTAAGGGATTGGTTAGGAATTGCTGATCCTAACTCTGCAGTGTACACCTTTGCTGGGCACGTTTTTAACTCTGTGGGCGTTACTCACATCATATTTTCTATCGTGTTTGCTGTCGGGTATTGCATCGTTGCTGAAGTATTTCCTAAAATTAAGTTATGGCAAGGGTTGTTAGCGGGTGCACTGGCGCAATTATTTGTCCATATGATTTCATTCCCTCTTATGGGGCTCACCCCTCCACTTTTCGACCTGCCATGGTATGAGAATGTGTCAGAAATATTTGGCCATTTAATTTGGTTTTGGTCTATTGAAATTATTCGTCGTGACTTACGCAACCGTATTACTCACGAGCCAGATCCTGAAGTACCACTAAACCAACCATTTAGGTAATTTAAAGGCCCCCAATGAGTGTTTTTCAACTATTGGGGGTTACTAAAATTTATCGCTATTTTTTATTATTGAATATCCAAATACTTATGTGTTTGAATCGATAAACGCCAGTTGCGTTGAATGCAAGTTTCAATACACAATTTTGTTGCCGCCGTCTTTTGGCTGATTGGCTGTAATGCCACTACTGGCGGCATTTCGACAGTACGTAATGCTAAAATTTTCTCAAGTGCCTCAATATCTTTTTCGCGAGCAACAGGATGTTTAATTTCATTAGCGCGGTTTACTGCTTGGCTAATCACCTGTAACCCGCCTTTCATACCCACTTTTGGCGATACCGTAACCCATGTTTTATTTGTGCATTGAATAGGATATGTGCCGCTAGTTTCAATTTGGCATTGATATCCATGCTGTTCTAATGCCTCAGTCAGTGGCTGTAAATCATAAATACAAGGCTCTCCGCCTGTAATAACAATATGCTGTGCGCTGAAGTGTTTTTCTTTCATTAACTGAATCAATGCCTCACTATCTGACATCGCCCATGCATCTGAATCAATCGTTTTAAGTGCGATATCCCCTAGGGTAGATTCTTTGTCTTGTTCTATTTCCCATGTTTGTTTGGTATCACACCAACTACATCCAACTGGGCAGCCCTGCAAACGAATAAACACCGCAGGAACACCAGTAAAAACCCCCTCTCCCTGAATGGTTTGGAAGATTTCATTAATTGGGTATTTCATATCACTCCTAAAATAGTTAGCTGAGCACGCATTATATTGCAGATATCTATCTCACGAACAAGGAAGTTTGTGATAATGTAGCCACCTTAGGGTTCAATAAAGTACGTCCGACTTAATAAACAATACCGAAAGCCTATTCGGAACAATATATCGAACGAAGAAAAAGACAGGAAAAGACATGCAAAGTAGTGAACAAAATCAACTCAGAAAGGGACTGAGTGTTCGGCACATTCGCTTTATGGCTTTAGGCTCAGCGATTGGTACCGGCTTATTTTATGGTTCTGCTTCCGCAATTCAAGCGGCAGGGCCTGCAGTTCTCCTCGCTTATATGGTCGGTGGTGCTGCTGTATTTATGGTTATGCGAGCCTTAGGCGAGATGGCAGTGCATCATCCTGTACCCGGTTCGTTTTCTCACTACGCTAGCCATTACATGGGCCCCCTCGCTGGTTTTTTAACTGGCTGGAACTACGTATTTGAAATGCTGGTCGTTTGCTTGGCCGATATTACCGCTTTCGGGATGTACATGGGGTTCTGGTTCCCACATGTCGACCAATGGGTGTGGGTATTAAGTATCGTGCTATTTATTAGCGCACTCAATTTATGTCACGTCAAAATTTTCGGTGAAATGGAATTTTGGCTGTCTATCGTGAAAGTCTCGGCCATCATCGCAATGATTGTTGGTGGTACTTTCTTAATGTTCTACGGTTTCGGCCAAGAAACTGACCATGCGGTGGGTATCCAAAATCTATGGGAGCACGGTGGCTTTATGCCAAATGGCATTGAAGGCGTTATTGCCTCTTTAGCCATAGTCATGTTCGCATTTGGCGGTATTGAAGTGATTGGTATTACTGCCAGTGAAGCGCAAAACCCAGAAAAAACCATTCCAAAAGCAATTAATGCCGTTCCAATCCGTATTTTATTATTCTATGGGTTAACATTATTCATTTTGATGTGTATCTATCCGTGGAATCAAGTCGGTCAAAATGGCAGTCCATTCGTCCAAATTTTTGATAGTTTAGGCATTCAATCAGCGGCAAATATCTTAAATATCGTGGTCATCACTGCGGCAATCTCAGCGATTAATAGTGATATTTTTGGTGCAGGACGCATGATGTACGGAATGGCGCAAGATGGACAAGCTCCAAAAGTCTTTACTAAGTTAACGAAAAGCGGTGTGCCATGGGTCACTGTATTAGTAATGTCCGTTATTATGTTACTCGGTGTGTATTTGAACTACCTACTTCCAGAAAAAATCTTTGTGATTATTGCTTCAATCGCAACCTTTGCAACGGTTTGGGTGTGGTTAATGATCCTGCTTTCTCAAGTCGCCATGCGTCGCCAAATGAGTCCTGAAGAAGTTAAAAACCTGAAATTCCCAGTCCCATTTTGGCCAATTGGCCCTGCGGTTACTATTGCATTTATGGTCTTTGTCATCGCACTACTTGGCTTCTTTAAAGACACACAAGTTGCACTTTTAGTTGGGTTTGCTTGGGTCGCGATATTGAGTGTGACCTTCTTCATTATGCGTAAATTTCAAAAATCTTAACTAAGTAACGCATCCACAAAATAAATAAAGGCCCTATATTTTATATGATATAGGGCCTTTTGTTATCAACTGAGCGCTTGCTTAATATCCGCAATCAAATCATCAACACTTTCTAATCCGACTGATAAACGAATAAGCCCATCACTAATCCCATACTGTTTCCGTTCCTCAGCAGTGTAAGTCGAATGGGTCATACTCGCTGGGTGTTGAGCCAATGACTCACAATCACCAAGACTAACCGCACAAGAAAATAACTGTAGGCGGTTTAAAAACTGCTTGCCCGCCTCAAGTCCCCCTTTAAGTTCAAAAGCAATCATGCCCCCGGGTAGCTTCATCTGCCTTTGAGCTAATGAGTATTGAGGAAAACTCGGTAAACCCGGATACATCACTTGAGAAACTTCAGATAGCGAGGCTAAATATTCTGCAACTTTCTGTGCACTCTCAACCAGCCTCTCCATTCTGATTGGTAGTGTTTTCATTCCACGTAATATGAGGTTTGCATCATGAGGGGATAGGCATGCTCCAGTCATATCTTTCAGTCCAACCAACCTGATTTGCTTAGCTAACGCCTCAGATGTAATAACCGCCCCAGCCATCACATCACCATGTCCATTCATATATTTAGTCAATGAATGAACGACGATGTCCGCCCCAAGTTCAAGAGGTTTTTGAATGTAAGGAGTGCAATAGGTATTATCAACGGTCACCAATATCTCTTGGTTATTTGCAAGATTATATTGACGAACGATATGGCTCACAGCGCTAATATCAACTAAACGCATGTTTGGGTTTGCAGGCGATTCGAAAAATATCATCCTTGTTTTTTTAGTGAGCGCCTGTTCGACATTATTTGGATCACTCATATCAATGTGACGAACTTTGATACCAAATCGAGCTAACCCATGGTGAAAGAATGCATATGTACAGCCATAAACCGTCATGTCAACTAACAGCTCATCACCTGGGTTCAGTAATGTCCAAAGAGTCGATGTTATTGCTCCCATCCCTGAAGAGAATGCAATTGCGGCGTCCCCCTCTTCTAAATCAGCAAGCCGCTTTTCCAACAAATTTAATGTTGGGTTATTTATTCGAGTATAAATATAACCGTTCGATTCACCGCTAAAACAAGCGGCACCTTCTTCAACACTATCAAATACGTAAGTTGACGTTTGATAAATTGGTGAAGCTAGTGATCCTAAATTTTCGGCTGCATCATAGTAATTATGTATCACACGCGTATCAAAAGAATACAGTCTATCTAATATCATACCACCTCCGAAATATTACCCCTCTTGGGGGGAAGACAATCGAGAACCCATTATTTGCAAGGTTCGTAAAACGGTACTAATTCCACGTAATGTATTTGGATCTTTTAATAAAGCATACACCGAACGAAAATTTGGATTTTTACTATTATATATTTCCTCCATTTTAGCCATATTATATGCAGTTCCGAATTCCCAGACTGGCGCTAGAGTATCCTCAAATGAGTTCGCCAGTTTTTCTACTGTGCTATTATCAGTAATATCAATAAGGTCAGAAATTAGAGAAAGTAAATCAACAATATTATCTAAACGGTTCAGTTGTAATAGCGGTGCTAATTTGTCTGCGAAATGATCACCCGACTCAGAATTAAGAAGTTCAATTAGTTTACTTTGATTTTCATTATTAGACATTTTGATTTCCTCCTTAAACTAAGCCACGAATAGCAGCCCAATAAATACCTCTATTAAAGCCATTTCTTAGTAATCCCCCTAATTTAGTCGGAGGCGTAGGAATAACATCGTGTTTATAATCGTATTGTAAAGGCATCCCTGCAGTTAATCCCATTTGAGCAACAGCTTGAACTCGCCCATCATAGATAGCTGCGGGATAACCATAAATTAATTCTCCGCATATATTATCAGCTATAATGGCAGCCTGATTATGACAGCTTCCTCCCGCTTTACTGATTGGTAAATCAACGGTATCACCTATAACATAAACGCCATCAACACCATAAACTTGCATAGTTTCATGGTCGGTAGGTAACCAACCTTCACCATTATTATGCTCACTTAATCCGGTATTAATAACTGCCTCAACCGCGGTAATCGGTGGAGTGCTAATCAGTAAGTCGAAATTTTGCTCATCACCTTCTTTCGAATAAGCTATTTTTTTATCTGGATCAACTTTATCTAAAGTAAACCCTCTCTGCGCTTTAATATTTTTAGCAGTAAATACCTCGGGAATAACTTCACAAACAGGTTGTTGCATAAATAAACAGTTACGCAATAATTGTGAAACTGTTGGATAAGTATAAACGATTTCAATATTATCCCTAACTCGACGTTTACGTAAAAACTCATCAATCATTAAAGTTGTTTCCATCGGCGCAATACCACACTGATGGGGCACATTCGGTGTTTCAGGGAATGATACTGTAATAAAAATTCGACCTTTTTCAATCTTAGCAAGTTGGTCAGCTAGCTTCCTTGATGCTTCATAAGCATAAAAGTGGTTACCGATATCTTTTAAACCTTCAATACGCTCAGGTTTAGGTACGCAACCTGTCGCTATCACAAGAAAATCATAATTATATTTTTTTCCATGTGTTGAGTTTAGCTCTTTATTTTTAAAATCAAAGTATTCTATTTTATCAATGGCTAACTCTATTTCAGGCCTTAACAGTTCTCTTTCAGGGCGACTCAGTTCATCCTTAAAAAATAAATTAAAAGCAACATACATAAATGCAGGTTTATAATAATGGATTGGATTATCAGTAATTAATGTTATTTTTATTTTCTTTGAAAAAATTTCTTTACTCAATTTTCTAGCAAGTGTATTTGCTAGCATCGTCCCGCCCGTCCCACCACCAACAATAACTATATTTTTCATAGAATTAACCGCCATTTATTTATGTTTTATACTTTATATGTTTAACCATTCATTTATAAATATAGTTCATGCGAAATTAATGCTAATACAATAATTAGCATATAATCAAAAAAACAACAAATTAAACTAATTACTTAAATATATAAAAACCCACAAAGAAGTTAATTTAAAATATTATAACCATAGTAATTATATTATATAAAAATTATCCCACTTAATAAGAATAATGCCCAACAATATCCCAACGAAATAAAATATCCTCAGCTACTTGGCCATATCCAATATTGTGCATAACTAAATAATTTTGTGTACTTGATGACTTTATCGAAGTTACAACACCGATATGTGGCCGACCATTACCCAAACGCCAAGAGACAATATCACCAGGAATATAATCACTGGCATTCTTTGAGATAGACTTATTTTTCCCTTTTCGCGAAAAAAAAGCCTCTAAATTAGGAACGCGACGATGATCAATATTTGTATCTGGCTTACGTAATCCCCATATACGTTGGCTGGGATATTGGCGAAAGTTTGCTTTCATGTCTTCATGTACTAATTTTTGTAAATCCACCCCCATTTTTCGGTAGCTTCGTATAACTACATCAGAGCAGACACCGTAGTGTTCGGGCACATCACCATTTGGATAAGAAATTTGTCGATAAGACGGGTCATAAATAACTAAACGAGGTAACTGTTCCGCATGTTTTGCCAACAATAAGCTAGATCCATTAGCTATTTGTGCAAAAAAGAAAAGGATGTATAAAAACGATGATTTCAATCTGATGTCCCCAATAAAAATAGCTCATCAAATCTACAATTAAATGCGAGGGAAAATAAGGGAGATAATCTTAATTACTTAGAAAGCGTAAATTTGGTCATAATAGGGTTATGATCAGATGCATCTGTCGGTAGTACAGTGCTATTTTTAACTTTCAATCCACGATAAAACACGTAATCCAAAGGACGGCCAAAAGCCTTAGTACGGTAATCATCACTAAATGCTATTTCTTTTAGACCCACACTACGAATAAACCGTTTTAGTGCATTTACCCGTTGCCTACTCCATGCATTAAAATCACCCGCAAGGATCACTGGCCCCACATGTTTAGCAATATGAACACCCAATTTATTTAGTTGCCGCGTATATACATCCACACCAAAACTGAAGTTAATTGCATGAACATTCACGACCATCAAGTGCTTCCCATCTGGTAACGGGTATACTGTAATCAGCGCAGATTTAGCCAGTCGTAAAAGTGGTTCTTTTTCTCTTAAAGGACAGCAATATATCGGATGTGAAGCCGCAAGTGTCATCACTCCAGCTGGATGAGGTGAAAAAGGTAATGCAGGTACTTGATCAGCAATTAATTTGTGTGATGCAGCAAAAGATATTAGCTCAGGTGACATTTGAGCCTCTTGCAACAAAATAAGTTTTCTATCTTTTACTAACTCATTAAGAGTGTGCTTCCAATTTGGCCGTTGCTGTTTGTAAATATTCCATGTAACCACATCTAGGGTTTCACCCGCAGCGAATAGAGGTAAACCTATTGGAAGTGATTCACCTAACATATGTACAGGCATGGGCTGAATACGTTTAGCGGGCTCACCTGCAATATACCGAACAGAATAGGTTCTTTTGGCCAAATTTGAAGTCCCTATATCACAGAGAAATAATGAAAATCTTATAATTTTTGATTAATTACTGTGTGCAGTATATCAAATTTGAGTAGTTATAGCTTATCAAATTTAGCATAACCACCATCTTAACTATAAGGTCTTTAAATTTTACACAAAAATGTTCTGTTCTTCTTTTACTCTTCTTTTGAAATGATAAACATGTTAATTACTTGCTACTTTGTTCCCTTCTATCGGATTCACCACCTAAATAAACCGGGGTAAATACAATCCTCCTATCTATTTTTCTCCCATATTATCTCCCTCTATTCCTCTGCTACTAAAAAATGTGAGCTGTTACTTACTACTTTAGCTCAAGTGATTACATTCTCTGGAGTAATAGATAATTATCAATAAACCATATCCGTTTGATTTTATTAGATTTACTTCGCTTAATTAAGAAGTAAGTGAGTTGTTACTCACTACTTTATATCCAAAGTTTTCATTCACAGAGCCAATGCCACTAAGAGTCACCTATCGATTACCTAGCCTAACTCTCTCTTAGCTCTTTTTACCCCACAGCCATCACTTGTCTCCGCACGCTCTTCAACACGTGAGCTGTTACTTACCACTTTGACTCAAGTAATTACATTCTCTGGAGTAATAGATAATTATCAAAAAACCATATCCATTTAATTTTATTGACTTACCTGTACTTAATTAAGAAACACGTGAGTTGTTACTCACTACTTTGCATCTAAAACATCCATTCATCACACCAATACAACCAGTTATCCTCCATTACCCCTCCTAACTCCCGTCACCCCACCTCCATCGTCAGCAGCCGCCGTCCCATCTCAACAAGTGAGTTGTTACTTACTACTTTGGCTCAAATGATGTCATTCATCACCGTGATGGCAAAACACCCAGTTCACAACACTCACGTGATATTCTTAAAATTCTCTTTTCCACAAAAGAGCCTGTGAGTTGTTACTTACTACTTTATATCCAGAATTTTCATTCACCACGACCATCGATAAAGGTGTATTAATGGCTTCCCATAAGCCAAAGAGATGAAAAGGGGAGGAATAGCGTAAGAAATACAGGAATAAAGAAATAAAAAAAAGAAAAGAGAAAAGAGAAAAGAGAAAAGAGAAAAGAGAAAAGAGAAAAGAGAAAAGAGAAAAAACATAAGATAGTTAGCATGTTAGCACAATACCGGGGATATCCCCTATCCCC
>NZ_JAMPNW010000029.1:0-54670 GCF_028479545.1 Providencia sp. PROV201 | reverse complement strand
AACAAGCAAAAACAGGATATTAACGAGCTCAATCGCGATACCGAGCACGCCAATGACGGCAGCATCAACCCGATATTCGATAAAGAGAAAAAACAAAACCGTTTAAAAAAATCCCAGTTGATTGGTGAAATCAGTAATCAGACCATGGATATCATCCACACTGAAGGCGATATTGCAGGTCTGAAAGCGCAGAAAGACCCAGATGCGCTAGCGGTCGCCAATCACCCCAGCTGATATTTTTTAAAATTCTCGGCTTGTTCCAGCACACTTTTATATATCTCGTCATTGGCCACTGGTGGGAAGCCATAACGGTGCAATAATAAAATCAGGTCAACTTTCAGCTTCGCTTTAATATCGTCCCGGTTGCTCCAATCAGGGTATTGCGTGCTGTCATCGACAATCAGCTTCATATCTTTAGCAAGCGCCAACATTTTGGCGTCATCGTAGGTAAAATCGTATTTCTGGCACATGTGCTGTAAAATATCGAGGAAAGCTTTTTCTTCCATATCGATACCAATGCCTTTAAATGACATCATTTCGGCTTTGATGTCACAAATCATCGTCGCCATTTGTTCAGTGAAATCGTCGAACTCTTCACCATTGAGCACATCATTCTCTTTGCGTTGGTTATATTGCTCGACTAAAGCTTGAAAACGCTTGGAAAAGTTGATCCCTTGGAGTTGATTGACCTTTTGAAAATCACTAATGGCTTTTTGTAGCATCTTTTGTAGCAGCTGCATTTTTGTGTTTGGCAGCTTGATTTTATTGATACGAGCCATGTATTCATCATCAAAAATATCAATGGTCTCCGCTTTGTCATCACCCAACGTGAAAATCTCTTCCACACCTTCGGATTTAAGGGCCTCGGCTATCATCTCTCGCACTTTTTGGTTCATTTGCGCTGTATCCGGTGCGTCCCCTTTCGTTAATTTGTAAACGATGGAGCGTACCGCGAGATAAAAATGAATGTGTTCCCGTTCATCTTGAGTAATATCTTCACTGCCCACACAGACATCATAAGCGGCTTTCAACCGCTTCACTAACCCCATAAAACGCAGTTCAACTTTCTTGGTTTGCAGGATAAATTCAGCCGCTCGATTAAGGCAGTCTAGCTGTCGTGTTGGCGAACCTGAAAAGTAATCATCGCTATCAAATTTATGGAATACTTGCGCCAATAAGTTCAAGTGATTACGCACTTCAACGATAGATTGCTGAATATCTTCGAAATTAGACTTATCCGCTTTCGAATACATGGCCAACGCCATATTCATGCGACTTTTAATACCAATATAATCAACCACTAACCCCTTTTCTTTCTCTTCAAAACGGCGATTCACGCGGGAAATGGTTTGAATAAGATTATGCTTTTGTAATGGCTTATCGATGTAAATAGTATCCAGCTCTGGCACGTCAAAACCGGTCAGCCACATATCAACCACAATGGCTATTTTGAAGTTGGATTTCGGGTTCTTAAATTGTTTATCTAACTCTCTGCGGTAATCTTTCGTTCCCAGCAAATTGTACATGGCCTCATGGTCATCTTTTCCTCGAGTCATCACCATATTGACCATCGGCAGGCGCATCAATTCGCTTTTCTCTTGCTCAGTGAGTTCAGCACCCTCTATTGCCAGTTTCGCCTCAAACCACTCTGGCCGTTGTAACTTCAGGCTCTGATAAAATGCATAGGCAATATCACGGCTAGCGCAAACCACCATCGCTTTGCCTTTGATAGTCGAGCCTTCTTCAACACGTTTTTCATAATGTTGTGCAAAATCCTTCGCTAGCGCATCAATACGGTCAGGATCCCCTAAAATGGAGTTCATGTTCGCTGTGGCTTTTTTGCTTTCTTCTATCTGATATTCGCTGGTGCCTTGCGCTTCACACTCTTGGTAATAGCGTTCGATTTCTTCTAATTTGCTGTTATCAAGGGCGATTTTAGCGGCACGCCCTTCGTACACAATGCGCACGGTAATTTCATCATTCACCGATTCGGTCATGGTGTAGCTATCGATAGTTTCACCAAATACATCTAAGGTGGCGTCGATAGGCGTTCCCGTAAAACCAACGTAAGTGGCATTCGGCAGTGAATCATGCAGATATTTAGCAAAACCATAGGTCTTTTTAACCGTGCCGTCTTCTTGGTTAATACTGATTTTTTGGTCGAGGTTAATTTGGCTGCGGTGAGCTTCATCAGAGATACAGATAATATTACTGCGCTCAGAAAGCAGTTGAATATCTTCTGTGAATTTATGAATGGTGGTGAGGAATACCCCGCCACTGGCACGCCCTGCTAACTTGTCGCGTAGATCTTGTCGGCTGGTGACCGGTACAATAATTTCATCGCCAATAAAGGCTTTTGCATTGCAAAATTGTTTTGCCAGTTGTTCATCAAGATCGGTGCGGTCGGTGATTAAAATAATGGTTGGGCTAGCGAAATCGACGCTTTTCATCAATAAGCGCGCTAAAAATTGCATGGTGTAGCTTTTACCACAACCAGTCGCACCAAAGTAGGTGCCCCCTTTACCGCTACCCCCGATGTTTTCACCGCCCGAGTTTATCTGCTTACGCTCTTTTTCGATGTTGTAAAACAGCTTACGAGCCGCATAATACTGAGGATAACGACAACATACTTTCACTTCGTGCTTGCTGGTATCAGGAAAGAAAATAAAGTTTTTCAATACATCCAATAAACGAACGGGATGAAATAGCCCTTCGATCAGGGTATATAGGCCATTGATGCCTTGTTTTTCCGTTGATTCGTTACCGCTGATTTTGCGCCATGCGTAGTAGAATTCATAAGGGGCAAATAGGTTACCCATTTTGTTATTCACGCCATCACTAAGAATACACAAGGCGTTATAAACAAATAGCTTAGGAATATCGCGGCTATAACGAACGCAAAGCTGTGTCCATGCGTCAAATAGGGTAGCTTCTTCACCTCGCACCGCTGATTTAAATTCGAAGACCACCAGCGGTAAACCATTAACGTATAAAATTGCATCAGGGATACGCAGTTGGACTCCCCCATCACGGGCTTGCCCTTCGATTTCGAGCTGGTTAACTAACCGATAGCGGTTATTATCTGCCTCCGATACGATATCTTCCCCGGCAAATAATTTAACCAATTGAGCAGGCAATGTTTGGGTATCGATCAGTTCGATATACAGGTCTTTTTGCTTGCGGTCTTCGCGTTTGAGTAAAAAACCATTACTGAGCCAATGGCAAAAAGTTTTATTACTTTGGTAGAGGTCGCTGGCTGGCAAAGATTGTAATTGCAGAACAATCGTGGTGATTTCACTTTCAGTGATGCCATCTGCTTGATATTGGTTAGCAAGGTACTGACGTAAGTCGTCCACTATCAACACTTCGCTATTGTCTTTGCGTGGAATTGTGTTGCCGACATAATGCGGATAGCAGGTTTTTCCTGCATTGTTTGCATGTTGTCCTAGCAGTTCAATAATTGCCTGTTCCAATTTGGCTTCGGTGAAGATATGGCTCATGTCAGTGGCTTCTTGTCTGTTTTATAAATTGTTTTTTATCGCGTTTTTTAATTAAGCTAGTTTAATTGATTAGATAACAAAAACCGCTGCACAATAAGAAAAATGTGAAGCGGTCGAATAAATTAGATGAGTGTTTCTTCTGGAATGTCTATTTTGATATCGTCTAAAGACAGCTCGCCGGAGATCAGTTTAGGGAGGAGAGTGTCACGGAGTTTTTCAAGGTTTTTAGATTGCTCATTATTAAAATCCCCCACTTCAATGAATGATTCGACTTGTTGATGAAATAACTGTTGCAATTCTATTGTAGGTAAAGTTATCAGTTTTCGTTCTAGCGAACTTTTCCACTTAGCATATGGAATTGTTGAACCTTCTGAATGAAGAGTCGCATATTCAACTGTTGATTCTTGATATGCCATAAAAAAAGAAAAATAAAGAGAGCAGGGATCATTTGCTATTAGAGTAAAAACTGTTGAACGAGTAACTCCATCAAATGGGGCTATGCATACTTT
Organism: Providencia sp. PROV201; assembly: GCF_028479545.1. Taxonomy (NCBI): domain Bacteria; kingdom Pseudomonadati; phylum Pseudomonadota; class Gammaproteobacteria; order Enterobacterales; family Morganellaceae; genus Providencia; species Providencia sp. PROV201. Next base: position 50,661 of record NZ_JAMPNW010000029.1, on the reverse strand, counting down.
ATGGAAATAAGGCCTCATCGCACCAAAAAGGATATCTCCTTTCTTGAATAGGAGCAGGCTACTATTTGCCTCTTCACCAGATTTCCATTCTGAAAGGAATGGTGTTTTTGTACCAATACATTCAATTGGTACATATGGCAAATTTATTGTTTCTTCTGAAGGTTTTGTTCTTTCATTTCGTAATAATAAAACATCACCTAACTCACCTACCTGCCACCCCTTAGGCACCCATCCCCCAAGCCCTAACGCAGGCTCTGAACCTTCTTCAAAAGCATCAGGAAATAACTGACGAATATCTTTTGATGACGGCTTAAAATCATCACTTTTACGCGCCGTTTTACGCAATTCAACTCGACGCAGTAATTCTTCTGAAAAGGCTAAATCCTGCTCAAAAAAACCGGCATCTAGTGCGTTATCGATAACAGGGTCAAAATCCACAAACCATGATTTAAATAGAGCTTGCGCCATTTGTTCTAAGGTTTTGTTTATTTGGCGATTTAAGGTGATTTTGTTATCTAATACTCGCAGAATTTCCGCCAATTTTTTCTGGTAATGTTTATCTTTAGGGATTTTTACTTTAGCTTTATGGATATGGTTACGGTTTATACCCGGTACAGCAGCTTTATCAGTATAATCTGAATAAGAGATAGTCTTTAGAAAATAATAAATAAATAAGGGATCATTACCTTTAAAATCGCGTACATACAACGTGGTGTTTAAAGGCCAAAAATCAGTTTCAAGATAAAATACTTCACCAATCGTACCATATCGTCCAGTTACAACTCCGGGAGCAGTAACTTTACTCTCATTATGAAGGCCTGATTCCCCAGAAGAGGATACCACTGGTATATTACCAGCGAGCCTAGTTGTCTTAGGCAAGTCATAACCACGTTTAAGCTCTATTACATCCCCAAGCTCACAATTGATCCACTCACTCCCCATACCCCAGCGCCTCCATATTTTTACGGATAGCTTTATCAAGCTCTGCCGCTTCATCCATCTGGCGATAAAGAGTTTGGGTTAGTTCCTGCATCTTGGCTTCAAACGACACACCGTCATCTTCAACTTCCGCAGCACCGACATAGCGCCCCGGTGTGAGTACAAAATCATTGGCCTTGATATCGTCAAAGGAGGCAACTTTGCAAAAACCGGCTTGGTCTTGATACTGCTCAATACTGATTTCATTGGCTGCAACACGACGTTTCAGTTCACTTTCGCTACTGCGCCATGCATGGAAGGTATCAGCGATAGTGGCGATATCCTCCGCTGTGAATTCTTTTTGGGTACGGCTGATCATCGTGCCAATATTACGCGCATCGATAAACAAGGTTTCCCCTTGGCGGTCACGATAACCATATTTGGCGCTCGCGTGTTTACTTTTACTGATAAACCACAAACAAACGGGGATTTGCGTGGTAAAAAAGAGCTGACCGGGCAAAGCTATCATGCACTCAATACGGTCATCTTCGATGAGTTTTTGGCGAATTTCGCCCTCACCACTGGTATTCGAGCTCATCGAACCATTGGCTAACACAAAGCCCGCAACCCCGTCTTCACTGAGCTTAGATAACATATGCAAAATCCACGCATAGTTAGCGTTTCCCGTCGGTGGGGTACGGAACCCCGCAAAACGTGGGTCGTTGGTCAGCTCGGCTTCATTACGCCAATCTTTTAAGTTAAACGGCGGGTTCGCCATAATAAAGTCGGCTTTTAAGTCAGGGTGTTGGTCTGCGAAAAAGGTATCCGCTGGGCGTTCCCCTAAATTGCCCGTCAGCCCCCTCACCGCCAAGTTCATTTTCGCCAGTTTATAGGTGGTGCTGGTCAGCTCCTGCCCATAAATCGCAATATCTTTGCTTTTCCCTTGGTGGCTTTCCACAAATTTCAACGACTGCACAAACATACCGCCTGAGCCGCAGCACGGGTCATACACTTTACCTTGGTAAGGCTCTAACATTTCAGCAAGTAAGGTTACTACCGATTTTGGGGTATAGAACTCGCCCCCGCCTTTACCTTCGCTCGCAGCAAAGCGCCCTAAAAAATACTCATAAACACGGCCGACGAGATCTTCTTCCCCTACCCCACACTCCGTGGCAAGGGTATCGATGTTTTCAATGCTGTCGATAAGTGAGGCGAGCCTTTTCGGTTCAAGCCCTTGGCGAGAAAAATAGTTATCCGGCAATGCGCCTGTCAGTGATGCGTTGCTTTTTTCAATGGTGGATAACGCAGTATCAATAATCACCGCGATATCATCTTGTTTCGCACGCTCTTGCACATAAGACCAGCGGGACTGTTGCGGCAAAAAGAAAACGTTATCTTGTTGATAAAAAACATCCATATCAACAAAGGCTTCCTGACCATTTTTGATTAATTCGCTACGTTTGGCTTCGAATTTGTCACTAATAAATTTCAGGAACACCAAACTGAGTACCACATGCTTATACTCAGAGGATTCAACGCTACCACGCAGTTGATTAGCGGTATCCCAAAGGGTTTCTTCAAAGCCTTTGGTTGGTTTTTTCGCGGGTGATTTTGCCATGTCGATAGATTCTCTTTTCTTATCAGTTATTATCGGAGAGCACTGAGTTAGTGTTGATTGTTTTTACGCCAGCTGCCGATAATGTATACAAAATAGGTATGAAGAAGATTATCTCATAAAATCAGATGGGTTTGGGCGGCTACCGCTGAAATTCTTTTTGAAACATTCGCTTTAATGTCCAATGAGATCTTACCCATAATTAGCTGATACACAACAAAATTAGAGAATTAGCGTGGTATCGGCAGCAAAATCCAAAATAATAATTTCAAAATAATTAGAGAGAAAAACTTGAAGTTATATTGTTATGTTATAACATAACTTTCACGTATCGGATCTATATTGGGTTTATTAATGAGAACAACAGCATTAGCAACTTTTTTTATTTTATTTCTAGGGAACCATAATTCGAGTTTTGCCGTTTCTACTGCAAAAGACTCAACAATTACTGTCACAGCAACAGGTATAGAAACGGAACAATTTGAAGCACCTTCCATCGTTAATGTAGTACACAACAATACGGCATTAACTTATACCTCAATGACTGCGGGGGGACTGTTAAAAGGGATCGCGGGGCTCAGTGAAGTTGGCGTAGGTCGTACTAATGGGCAAACATTTAACTTACGAGGTTATAACAAAAATGGGGTTTTAGTTCTGGTTGATGGCGTGAAACAGGACACTGGAATGGATAAGGGAAGTGCGACATTTGTCGACCCATTTTTAATCCAAAAAGTTGAGGTTGTCAGGGGACCTATGTCAAGTTTGTATGGTAGCGGTGGACTTGGGGGAGTCATTGATTATCGTACTGTAAATGCAAAAGATTTTCTGAATGGTAACGAAAAATATGGCTTTCGCGTATTTACCGCAGGGGCAACAGGGGACCATAGCTATGGGACAGGTGTGATGGCATATGGGCGAACAGCACAATTTGATGGTTTGCTTTCGCTGAGTCAACGCCAGCGAGGTAATATTTATCAAGGAGATGGATACTCCGCACCAAATGATGAGGGAAATAATAGTTTGTTTGCCAAAGGTGAATATGCGATTGACGAAAACCAAAGTATAAGCGGCAGCATCAAACACTATAGTAGTAAATCAAAAGAACCCGGAAACCCAACAGTCACTAGTCCTAGTGTTGATAATTCAGAATACTATCACCGCAATATTACTCAGCGTGATATACAAATGAATTATCATTTTAACCCTACTTATTCAGGCTTAATTGATTTGAATACACGGCTTTATTCTTCTGAAGTGGATGTTCATTCAACACCTGCGGGACAAAAAAGTAAACACCGCAATAGCACAAGTTATGGAACAAAAATAACGAATACGAGTGTGATCCAATCGCCATTATTTGGTCAACAAATTATTGTAGGTGGCGAATTTTATCATCAAAAGCACCAACCTTCAGGTACTGAAACCGTCTACCCTGATGGGAAAATCAATTTTTACTCAGGGCTAATCCAAGATGAGATTACATTACGTGATTTACCAATGACTTTTATCATTGGTACTCGTTATGACCATTATCAAAGTAGCAATTCAAAATATGGTGATTTAACTGCTAGCAACTACTCGCCAAAAGCCGCAATTGTATTAAATCCAACCGATTGGCTGATGCTATTTGGTTCCGCATCCTCAGCCTTTCGGGCGCCCACAATGGAAGAAATGTATCGTGATGGATTACATTTTTATTCACGAGGGAAACCTAATTATTGGGTACCAAATCCAAACTTAAAGCCTGAAACTAATAATTCACAAGAGATTGGGGTAGGACTGACATTTGATTCTATTTTCTCTGATGGAGATAACATCGAACTGAAAGGCAGCTACTTTAATACCCATGCGAAAAATTATATAGCAACGCATGTCGATAGAAAAAAGGGAATTACCTATGCAAATAATGTCGCGTTAGCAAAAATTTGGGGATGGGATATCCAATCAAGTTATGAACACCGTGATTTCAAATTAGGCCTATCCTATAACCATACTGAAGGAATTGATGCAAATAATCGTGAATGGTTAGGAAATTTAAGTCCTGATACGGTGGTCACTTCTCTAGAAATACCCACATCACTCAGTGGAGTATCCGTCGGTTGGCGAGGCACTTTTGTCGCCCCAGCTCGCCATGTGAAAACAGGCACGGACACTCAAGCAGGCTATGTTTTAAATACATTTTCTGTGGATTATCAACCTCTCGAAAATCTAAAAGGCGTAACAGCTGCGTTAGTTTTAGATAATGCATTAAATAAGCAAGCGAATTCAATTCAAGGTGCTCCTATTGCGGGCCGCTCTGTTAATGTTTTTGTTAGTTACCAATGGTAAATAGGAATACTGAAATGAAATACCAATTAATTACGATTAGTTTATCCACATTGTTGATGACATCTATAGCGTCCGCTCATGATGTTTGGCTCACAGCTAAGCCAATAAGCGACCGTATTATTGCTGAGATTGGCTATGGCCATGATTTCCCGTCGAAAGGACGTTTACCTAATCGACAGGATTACTTTGTATTACCGCAAATAACGACAGAACAAGGAAGTGAACCATTAGAAAGTACAGGAGCAGATTATGTTTATGAATATAAGCAAAATCTAAAGAATGCCGATAATTTCATTATATCAACAAATATGAAACCGATGTTTTGGTCTAGAACTAAGGAGGGTTGGAGGCCATTAAATAAGCAACAAGCAGAACAAGCGAGCTATTGCCAGTTTAGCGTTAAATTCGCTAAAACGATAGTGAGTGACGGTAATATCAAATTAGATAGTTATATCTTTAAACCAATAGGGCAAGAATTAGAAATAGTTCCAATTAATAATATTTTTTCTAAAAATGAGCAGGTAGATTTATTTCAGGTTTTTTACCGTGGTAAGCCACTTAGTTATAGTCAAGTTGAAATAGATTCTGCTGAGTATATTAAAAATAGTCATAACCATAGTCATACCGCTAATAACGAATCAAAGCACCCGCCACATACAGCGGAATATTCAGTGACGAGTAATAATAATGGCATTATTTCCGTTAAACATTTACCTGCCGGTGAATGGATGTTGTTAACTAAGTATAAGCAACCATTTGAAAATAGTGAGCGATGTGATGAAAGTGTGGCGGTAGCAACGTTGTCATTTAAACGTTAATCGCAATCTTTTTACTGCTCTGAAAGCTTTCTCATAGATAAAATTGAATTATAGGTGAGATAGCTTTTTCTCATGGGGTTTGGGGCAATAGATAGTTAGTCTGATTTCAGTGTTGATGATAAGCCATTATTTCGCTTAACAAATGCAAAAAATAAGGCGGGAGTTACCTTTCCCGCCTTATGCTATCATTTTACTTATCAGCTTGTTCGATGTATTTCGTTACCAGAACAGTGCATATAGAACACACAAGATAACCATAATTGCGTATGACGCAATATTGAAACCTTTCGACGTTTTAAACGTTTCGGACGTTAGGATAATTGCACCCTCACAGTCATCGTCTTTTGCCGTTGTCAGGCTAATTAAGCCAATCACAACCGCAGTAAAGAAGAAGGTGTACATCATTTGGTCTAGGAATGGCATACCTAACGGCATCAGTTTTAAGAATAATGCAAACGGAATTGAGAGCAGCACACCGATGATCGCCCCTTTCGCATTGGTTTTCTTCCAAAACAAACCTAATAAGAATACGGCTAAGATACCTGGGCTAACTAACCCCGTATATTCCTGAATATATTGGAAAGCTTGTCCAATGTTACCCAGTAATGGGGCGATAAAGCATGCAACGATTAACGCAACGACTGCACTAATCCGCCCGACATTCACTAATTTATGATCCGCGGTTGATGGAGCAATGTATTCTTTGTAGATATCCATGGTGAAAATAGTTGCCACTGAGTTCAACATGGAAGCTAAAGAAGAGACGATAGCCGCAGCTAATGCCGCAAACACGACCCCTTTAGCGCCTACTGGTAAGAACTGAGTTAACCATGGGTAAGCTTTGTCCGCTTGGGCCAGTGTTGGTATATGTTCTTGTGCCATCGTTCCTAATCCCGCCAGTAATGCAGGGTCAGAAACAATCACAAATGCCGCAATACCCGGTACGACAACAAGGATTGGGACAATGAGTTTAAGAAATGCGGCAAAAACCAAGCCTTTTTGCGCTTCATTAATAGACTTAGCGGCTAATGCGCGTTGAATAATATATTGGTTAAAGCCCCAGTAATATAAATTGGCAACCCATAAACCACCAATTAACACTGCAATACCGGGTAAATTACTAAACTGTGGGTTGTCTTGGCTTAAAATCATTTCAAAATGCGCGGGTGCTTCACTTGCCATACGGCTCATACCTGCGAATAACCCCGCATCACCGCCAATATAGCTTACCGCCATTATTGTGGTTAAAAAGCCGCCTAAAATTAAGAAGAAAACTTGTACAACATCCGTCCACGCAACCGCAGACAGCCCGCCATAAAGAGAGTAAATCACTGCAAATAATGCTAAGCCAAAAATAGCATAATGCATTGGGATACCTAGGATTGTTTGTAGTGCTAACGACCCTAAATAAAGAACTGAAGTTAAATTAACAAAGATAAATAATGCCAGCCAGAACACGGCTAAGATCGTTTTTAACGTTTTATTGAAACGTTTTTCAACAAACTCTGGAATAGTAAAAATGCCTTTATCAATAAACACTGGCATAAAGTATTTTGCGACAATAATCAGTGTTAGTGCTGCCATCCATTCATAGGACGCGATAGCCAAACCTATTGAAAAGCCAGAGCCCGACATACCAATAAACTGCTCTGCTGAGATATTTGCCGCAATCAATGAAGAACCAATTGCCCACCAAGGTAATGTTTTTCCTGCTAGAAAATAGTCTTTTGTACCTTTCTTTTGCCCTTTTTTATCTCGAGAAACCCAAAGACCAACACTAATAATGACAAGCACATACAGAATGAATATTCCGTAATCTAATGTGCTTAACCCAACCCCTTCAGTTTGCATAGTCAAATTCCTTCGCCAAGTGATAACAAAGCAAGTGTAAACGTTACCACAAAATATCACCGTTAAATGAATCACATATTTTCACAATATCATCTAAAATATTAACTTAGTAAGCTAAATAGCCGGAATCAATACAAAAAATCACCGAGAAGTAGAGAGAAAGTGGCGAGAACAAACCTGTTTTATAATAAATTCGTGAAGTTCATCAAATACAAATGAGAACGTTTACATTTTTTTCGTCATTCTATGGACTATAAAATAATTAGGCGTGCAAAGGCCTAACTGAATTACGTTGAACCAATGTCGGAGAATAAATCAAACTTTCACCTGTCGTTTTTTCCCCTCTTGCTAAAGAGAGCGCTAGTTGAGTGGCTTTTTCTGCCATCATTTGGATAGGATAACGAATAGTTGTCAAGCGTGGATGGATATAGCGGGCAATCAACACATCATCAAAACCAATGACAGAGACCTGTTCTGGCGAGTGAATTTCATTTTCATCTAATACCGCGATGGCTCCCGCAGCCATAAAGTCGTTGTAACCCACGACCGCTGTGATTTCGAGTGATTTTATCAGTAAGTTAGTCATCGCTTGCTCCCCGCCTTCTCCATAAGGCGTACCATATTCAATATAACTATCAGACAGTTGAATGCCATTATTTTTTAACGCATCTCGATAACCCTGTAAACGCTGCACGGCATCCTCAATTTGGTGATTTGAAGAAATGTACGCAATTTTAGTATGTCCATGTCGAATGAGATGTTCTGTTGCTAAATAGGCGCCCTTGTAGTTATTTAATGAAATACAACGGGTTGCAATTTCATCAATATGGCGGTTTATTAGTACCATACTTGGGACTTCTTTCGCATATTGCAGCAGTTCTGCATCATCAAGGGCTTTCGAGTGGATCACCAAGGCATCACAGCGGTTGTTGATCAATAGCTCAATAGATTGGCGCTCTTCCTTGGCATTATGGTAACCATTACAAATCAGAATATGTTTACCGTTTTTATGCGCTACGCCATCAACGGCTTTGACCATAACGCCAAAAAAAGGGTCGGAAACATCGTTAACTAACACCCCAATGGTATTTGAACTTTGGTTCACAAGAGCACGAGCAGCGGCATTGGGGCGATAACCCAGCTTATTCATTGCACTCTTTACTGAGACAATAGAAGCTTGACTCGCCTTCGGTGATTGGTTAATCACTCGAGAAACAGTTGCAACCGAAACACCTGCTTCTTTTGCCACATCTTTGATTGTCGCCATCGTATACCTCTACAATTAGGATGGCTTATTAAACAATGCGCTAGAATTAAAAACAATGGCATAACGCATATTAAAATTATTTAAATTAAAATAATGGGTTTATGGTGCAAAAAAGAAAACACCGCTTAAATGCGGTGTTAATGATATATAGATTTAGAAAATAAATTGATAACAGGTTTCACTGCAATAAATTTGATTAGGCAGTGAAATTGGGCTGTATCGCTCTCCCCATTCGGGGTGATTAACGGCATCGGGTGGAAACTGCGTTTCAAATGCCACACCGGAAAAAGGCGTATACAATTTGGTTTTACCTGGCACTGAAACTAAATAATTCCCTGTATAAAGCTGCATGGTGGGCATCGTTGTAAAAATATTCATCTTTACGTCTCCCTCAGGAGCACTCAACGATGCCACTGATTTGCGCCCATCGATACAGGCTGAATCAAGCACAAAAGTGTGGTCATAGCCCCCAGCCGCAACTTGGTCACTATCTTGTAGAAAATCACGACCAATGAGTTTGCTTTGGCGAAAATCAAAATAACTCCCCGTAACATCACGCCAATCTCCACTCGGGATCCCTGCTTTATCTGTAGGTAAATAATAATCGCCGTGTATAGTAAGAGCGTGATCTAACACCGTTTTTTCGCTACCTTCCCCCGCCAAATTAAAGTAAGTGTGGTTGGTTAAGTTTACAGGACAGGCCTTCGTGGTTTGGTGTTTATAACGGATAATCACTTGATTTTCATCCGTTAATTCATAACTCACCTCAACCTTTAATTCCCCGGGGAAACCTTGGTCACCATCCGGTGAGGTGAGTGAAAAAATAACCTGTTGAGCACTCAGTTGCGAAACCGCCCAAATCCGATAACTAAAATTATCTTTCCCACCATGTAAGCAATGCGCTCCTTGATTGGCTGATACTGAATAATTTTCACCGTGAATGGAAAAACGTGCATTTGCGATACGGTTAGCCACACGCCCTACTGTTGCGCCCAAGTACACGTCCTGCTCTGTGTGTTTATCCACATTCGGTGAGCCTAAAACGACATCCCGTTTTCCACTCGCTAGCGGCAAAATGCAACTCATCCAACTTGCCCCTAGACTTGTCAGGGTAATTTCCATTCCATTTTTATTGGTCAACGCGATGACTTTGGGCGTACCTAATGTCGGGTCTTTCTCTTGAGTAAACGGCATTTTATCTCAACTTTTTCAATATATTAGTTTAGTTTTAACGCACCACACTCGCGCCTGAGCTTGGTTGGCAAACATAAATATCGGCTTGCAAACCTGTCGCTTTCTGATATTGCGCTTCTACTGCGTCAATCACAGGCTGCACACATTGTTGCTGCATTAATGCCACCACACAACCACCAAAGCCTCCGCCTGTCATTCGCACCCCACCTTGAGCACCTAGAACGGACTTAACGATATCCACTAAAGTATCAATTTCTTGAACTGTAATTTCAAAATCATCACGCATAGAAATATGTGATTGCGCCATTAGCTCGCTTAGCTGCAATAAGTCATTCTGTGTCAATGCTTTTGCTGCCGCCAAAGTACGTTCGTTTTCACTGATCACGTGTTTAGCTCGCTTGGCAACGATAGGGGATAATTGATGTTGCTTCTGCAAAAACTCATCAAAAGTGACATCGCGTAACGCTTTCACCCCAAACAAATTAGCGGCTTCTTCGCATTGTTGGCGACGCGTATTGTATTCACTTCCAACCAAGCCGCGTTGTTTATTTGAATTAATTATCATCACAACTAAGTCATCAGGTATGGAAATAGGAAATAGTGCCAAACTGCGGCAATCAATCAATAGAGCATGGCCTTCATCACCACACGCTGAAATAAGTTGGTCCATAATGCCGCAGTTACAACCGACAAATTGGTTCTCAGCTTGTTGGCCATTAAGTGCGATATCTTGTTGACTAATATCTAATTGATACAATGTTTTCAGTGTTTGCCCAATCACGACTTCGAGTGAGGCAGAAGAACTTAAACCAGCCCCCTGTGGTACATTTCCACTCACAGCAATATCGCAACCGTTAAATGAAAACCCGCGTTGTAACAGAAACTTCACGACACCGCGAATATAGTTTGCCCACATTTTTTCAGGCAAAAATGCAATTTCGCTATCCAAACTGAATTCATCGCACTCATTATGGTAGTCAGCTGCAACGACTCGGATTATACGATCATCACGTTTTGACGCTGCGGTCATCGTTTGGTATTCAATGGCACAAGGCAAAACAAAACCATCATTGTAGTCCGTATGTTCACCGATAATATTCACGCGCCCTGGGGCTTGAACATAAACTTCAGGTTGATAGCCAAAGGTTTTTTCAAACGACGTGGCAACAATTTGCTTTAACGTTTCCATTTTTAATTATCCTTAATGCATAATTTGCTTAACCCAGCAAACAGCTAAGTTAATTGTAATTTGATAAATTATTTAGCGGTTTAGCTTTGCTTATAATGGCAGTCACTCACATCACGCAAACGTTGTGCGGCTTGTTCTGGTGTGAGGTCTCGCTGGGTTTCCGCTAACATTTCATACCCCACCATGAATTTTTTTACTGTCGCTGAGCGCAATAATGGTGGATAAAACAAGGCATGTAATTGCCAATGTTCAATGCCTTGGCTTTCATTCATAAAAGGCGCAAAGTGCCATCCCATTGAATATGGGAAAGAACAGTGAAATAGATTATCGTAACGGCTTGTGAGTTTTTTTAGCGCAACAGCAAGGTCTGCGCGAATGGCTTCACTCATTTCATCCATACGGCGAATGTGTCGTTTCGGTAATAGCATGGTTTCAAATGGCCAAGCCGCCCAATAAGGGACAAGTGCAATCCACTCTTCAGTTTCGACAACAATCCGTGAGCCATCTTGTTGTTCAGCTTTAATGTAATCAATCAATAAATTACGGCCATGGCGTTGGTAATATTGCGCAAGAAAATGGTCCTTGCGTGCAATTTCATTTGGTAAAAAATCACTCGCCCAAATTTGTCCATGAGGATGAGGTTGAGAGCACCCCATTATTTCCCCTTTATTTTCAAAAACCTGAACCCAAGCATAATGCTCACTTAACTCAGCGATTTGTTGCTGCCATGTTTCGACAACGCCTTCAATTTCAGATACAGACAGCTCTGGCAGTGTTTTACTGTGGTCAGGTGAAAAACAGATCACCCGGCTAACGCCACTCACCGATTGTGATTGAAATAACTCAGATGAGTTATCAGGTTGGGCGCAGGGTTGTGCTAATAACGCACCATGGTCATTTTGGAAGACATAAGTCCCTTGGTAGTTAGGATTCACTTCCCCGGAAACCCGTGTATTACCTGGGCAAAGGAAGCAATGCTCATCATATTGAGGTAAATTCTCTATTGATGGCTTTTCATCTTTACCACTCCACGGCCGTTTTGCTCGATGAGGAGACACCAACACCCACTGCCCCGTTAATGGGTTATAGCGACGATGAGGGCAATCAGAAGGGTTAAATGGCATTGTATTCATATTATTTATCTCCTAAACCTCATAACCATTGGGATTTTTTGATTGCCAACGCCAGCTGTCAGCCGCCATATCCTCTAAGGTTCGCTCCGCTTGCCATCCGAGTTCGCGGTACGCTTTTTCCGGTGTGGACCAGTATTCTGCGATATCCCCAGCACGACGGGGTTCAATCACATAAGGGATGGCTTTTCCAACTGCTTTTTCAAATGCATGTAACATTTGCAAAACACTGGTGCCGTTACCCGTGCCTAGATTGTAGCAATGTAATCCAGCTTGATTTCCAACCCCTTGCAGGGCGGCAACATGGCCATCTGCTAAATCCATGACATGAATGTAATCACGAACCCCCGTTCCATCTACCGTAGGGTAATCGTTTCCATAAATCACCAGTTTTTCTCTTTTTCCCACCGCAACTTGGGTAATATAAGGCGTTAAGTTATTTGGGATCCCTTGAGGGTCTTCTCCCATCAAACCCGATGGATGGGCACCAACAGGGTTAAAGTAGCGTAATAATGTTAATGACCATGACGGGTCTGAGTGAAATACATCAGATAAACAACGCTCAACCATGTATTTACTCGTGCCGTAAGGGCTTTGTGTATTACCCGTTGGAAACGTTTCAGTGATAGGTAAACAACTAGGTTCGCCATATACCGTGGCTGACGAACTAAAAATCAAACTTTTCACGTTCGCTTTTTGCATACAGCGCATTAATACCAATGTTCCATTAAAATTAACATCATAGTATTTAAGGGGGTTTTCTACTGATTCTCCAACCGCTTTTAGCCCTGCAAAATGAATAACTGAATGAAATTGATGAGAAGAAAAAACAGATGCTAGTTGTTGCTCGTTGCGGACATCACATTGATAAAACACCGGACGTACACCGGTTAATGCCTCAATACGATTAAGCACTTCTCGCTTTGCATTACACAAATTATCAATAATAACTGGCGATAGCCCAGCCTTTATTAATTGAACACAAGTATGACTACCGATATATCCAAGCCCGCCTGTAACGAGTATTTCAACCTGTTGCATCTCTTTTCCCCCAATACAGCCTAAATTACATTCTGTCTTCCAACGTGTCATTGCTACGGAGTATAACAACGAGTTGGGATAAGATTCTGTGATCAATCTCGACTTAGTGTAAACGTTTACACAAAATTATAAAATAGCCTATTTCTCACATAAAATGAACCGCATCAGGAAAAGATCATTCAAGCTAAACAAATTCTCCTGTTCTCACCAATAACTTATTTATCTATTTGCGTCTTTTCCATTGTTTCGCTAACAGGAACAGCTAAAAACCAAAAAAAATAGATTAATTTCAAATAATTACAGCAAAACCAAGAAAAAAAGATAAATAATAAGAACTGTTTTAGTGACCAACTTAACACGGATGCAACAAATCATTTACTTTGCATATTGTTTCATCTAAATATGTTTGTATTACAAAGCGGCACACTGTTCCTGTATCAGGAACAAAAATATAACAATAGTGCTAAGTCAATTGATTATAAACAGGGGAAGCTATGAATAACCGACTACAATCTGCTGGATTCGTATTAACCTTGTTAGATTGCTTTTCAATCAACAAGCCCATATGGGGAGTGCGTGAGTTAGCTCGTCATCTTGATAAGAGCCCTTCCGTCATACAGCGGGGTTTTAATATTTTAGAAGAGCAAGGTTTCTTACAAAAAAATAAGAATAAAGAATATTTATTAGGCTTGCGGTGTATTGAAATCGGTCATTTAGCCAATAACACACGCCATTTTTCACAATTAGCGAGTGACTACCTACGCCCTCTCGCTGATAAAACACATGAAACCATATTTATTTATCGCCGTTACAATGATATCGCTATTTGCAATTTCATTTTAGAAAGTGACCATCTTATCCGCTTTACATCTAAAGAAGGAGAAGCGTTGAGCTTACATGAAGCCCCATTTACACAAATAATTTTAAGCTCAATGGATATTTCTTATATTGATGAATATATTTCTAAACATAATTTGCAAAATAACACCTTATTAAGAAAGCAATTAAGTCTCTATGCTGAAGAAGGATATGCATATTCAAAAGAAGCTTATTTAGCAGGAACACAAGGGTTATCCGTTCCTATATTTTCTTTTGAAAAAGGGGTATTAGGCTCGTTATGCATTGCAGCATCAAGCCAAAGTAAAAATTTAACCGAGTATTACCCATTATTAAAATCCACAGCCAGTAAATTATCTGCCATATTTTAAATCCATGGTGAAATTAATAAGATAAAAAGCAGTTATTAATTATTAAAATAAAATAGGTAACTCTATGAATATATCTCATGATAAAAATGATACTGAGGTACGTGTATCTATTTTTTCTCCGGCACTACTCATCGCAATAATTATATTATCTTTTGTTGGTGCTATTATTGGCATTCAGATTATTGTCACACTAGGCATCTCCGCAAACACATCAATTATCGGAGCTGTTCTCGCCATTTTATTATCTCGTGTCCCGCTTTCTATTTTCGCATCATTTAAATTTATAGATGCACAAAATTTAATTCAAACCAGTATCTCTGCAGCAACCTTTGCTGCAGCAAATGGGTTAATGGTTGCCATCGGTGTACCTTGGGTGTTGGGTATGCCTGAATTAATTTATCCGATGATGGCTGGGGCTTTCGTTGCGATTATCATTGATGGCACGATTTTATATGGTTTGTTTAATACCCGCGCCTATCCTGCCAGCGCTTCTTGGCCTGCTGGTGTTGCCACCGCAGAAACTTTATGGGCAGGAAATAAAGGTGGAAAGCGTCTTGGCGCATTGCTGACAGGCTTTGCTGCTGGAGCCATCGGTGCAGGTTTTGGTATCCCAATGGCATCCGCAGGGATCGCGTTGATTGGCAGTATTTTCGCGTTATTCATGTTTGCTGTTGGACTACTTATTCGTGGTTTTTCTGAGTCAGGGCTAATTACTTATAATTTATATGAAAACTATGTCCCACATGGTGTGATGATTGGTGCAGGTATCGTCGCCTTAATCCAAATCGGAGCCATTGTATTTCGCAACAAGAAAGATAGTCAGCAACAAAACGAGGAGAGTGATGAATTACGCCAAAGTAGCAAACGTATCAAGTCAACCTTAATCAAAGGGGCAATTTTCTACTTTTTAACCGCGTTAGCACTCACATTTATTAGCCAGATATTTGCCACTATGACATTGCCGCAACTTATTGGATTCCTCATTTTTGCGACCTTAGCCGCTTTAATCCAAGAGATGATTGTGGGTATGGCTGCAATGCATTCTGGCTGGTTTCCTGCAACTGCAGCAGCTCTTATCTCATTGATGATTGGCATTTTACTGGGGTTCCCTCCTGAAGCATTAGCTGTTTTAGTCGGTTTTTGTGCCGCTACAGGCCCTGCTTTTGCCGATATGGGTTTTGACCTAAAAACGGGGTTTATGATCCGCGGTTATGGTAAAAACCAATCTGCAGAACATTATGGAAGAAAACAACAATATTTTGCCGCTATTATCGGTTTTTTCTGCGCCTTGGTGGTGGTTGCGCTTACCTACGATTTTTATTTCGAACAAGACAAAATCGTTCCTGCATCAAGGCTTTATGCTGCTACTATCCAAGCAGGAAGCTCCTCAAATGTGGCGATGATGTTGCTATTGTGGGCCATACCGGGAGCCATCATTCAGTTGATTGGCGGTGCTAAAAATCAGATTGGCGTACTCTTCTCAACTGGCTTAATGATTAACTATCCTATTGCAGGTTGGACTGTTCTTACCGCACTCGCAGTTCGAATTATCATTGAGCGTTTCTTCAATATCAGTTCCGATAAAATTTCAACTTTCGCTGGTGGGCTTATTGCCGGCGATGCTCTTTACTCCACAGCTAAAGCTTTCCTGCCAACCCTCAAAGCGAAGCTACTTTCCTTCTGGGCTAAATAATTTTATAGGAAATAATAATGACGAATATCTGGTCGCAAGTGCAAAAAGACACGCTAGTTTCACAACATTACGCTTATTTTGATACGGGAGCCGCGGCACCACCACCAAAACCAGTAATAGACGCAGTAAAGCGCTATCTTGATAAAACCGCAGAGCAAGGGATTTATTTACCGAGCTTCCGCAAGCAAACTTATGAGCAAGTTGAAATTTGTCGAAAAAAGTTGGCCGCATTTATCGGAGCAAAGCCCAGTGAAATTGCATTTACCAAAAATGGTACAGAATCTATCAGTTTGATTGCTAGAGGTGTTTCTTGGAAAGCTGGCGATGAAGTGATAATCCCTGATACTGAGATGCTCAGCAATATTGCAATTTGGCAACTGTTAGCGCATGAAAAAGGAATAAAAATTATTAAGGTGAGTGCGGATAGCTATGGTGTCCTTTCACCTGAATCTATCGAGCAAGCGATAACCTCTAAGACAAAGCTCATCAGTTTCGTTGCGCTATCTAACATAACTGGGGTAATTCAACCTGTGCAGGCTATTTGTGAGATAGCCAGAAAGCATGGTGTACTTAGCCATATTAGTGCTTCACAAGCCATTGGAATGTATAACGTTAATGTTCAAAAATGGCAATGTGACTTTATGTCATCATGTGGCCGAAAAGGGTTGAGAGCTATAGAAGGCAGTGGCATTCTCTTTGTTCGTGAACCACTGGTTCCATCATTATCCCCCACACTGGTCGGTTGGTGGAATAGCTCAATTGATCCACAAACAGGGAACATTATTCTGCCTCAAACGGCAAAACGTTTTGAAGCGGGTTGCCCAAATATTCCGGCTATTATTAGTTTAGATTCGGCTTTAGACTATGCAGTAAATATCGGTATTGAGCAAATTGAGGAACGTAACCAAACACTTACTCAATATGCAATGCAGCAATTATCTCAACTTTTCGGTGTCGAAATTTATGGCCCTAATAATAGCCACCAGAGAATAGGAATAATTCCATTTAATATTAACGGAATTCCCTCTGATTTATTAATGCAAAAATTAGAAGCTAAAAATATCATTATTGAATCAGGTCACTTTATGGCAACCGCGATATTAGAGTTCTATCAAATAGAAAAAATGGCTCGCTTATCACTTCATTATTTTAATAGTGAAAAAGAGATTGATTTATTAATTAACTCAATAAAAGAAATCAAAAAGGAATATAGCAATGACTAATGCGTTATTAATGAGCAGCTCACGTATGGGGAATATGAATTATTTACAACATGCGGACGAACAAATCCATCGTTTATTACAACACAAAAAACAAAGTATTTTATTTATTCCTTATGCTGCAGTTACATTCAGTTTTGATGATTTTGAAGCGATTGTGAAACCAGTATTTAATGCTTTAGGTTATGAGTTAACATCAATTCATCACTTTAGCGACCCTGTTGCGGCAGTTAAACAAGCACAAGCGATTGCTATTGGTGGCGGAAATACCTTTGCTTTATTAAAACGCCTATATGATGCAAACATAGTAGAGCTGATTTCACAACGAGTTAAATACGAAAGCATTCCCTATATGGGATGGAGTGCAGGCAGTAATGTTGCAACACCGAGTATTCGCACCACCAATGATATGCCAATTATCCAACCCCCTACATTTAATGCACTGAATATTTGCCCATTTCAAATTAATCCGCATTTTATTTCTGGTAAACCGATTGGCCATAATGGAGAAAGCCGTGAAGAGCGGTTAAATGAGTTTTTAACGATTAACCCCATGGAAGAGTTGATCGCACTGTATGAAGGTACTGCATTATTTATTGAAAACGACCATGGCACCATTTTAGGTGAGCAAAATGCCTTATGGTTACGGGGACCTAATAAGATTGAAGAAATTGCTACCAACAAGCCATTCAAATTAAATATGATTAAAGGAGTGCAATAATGTCTTTGAATTATCTAAGCCAAGTTTATGACTTATTAGACACCCCTGATGTTGATGGCGAAAAAATGGCAGCGCTACTTCATTCTGTTGGCTCAAGTGATGCCATCATCACTGTTATTTCTATTCCTTATGAATCCCCAGAGGATACGAGTAAGTTATGCCATTTTATAAAAGTATTGATCCCAGGCTCTGAGGGCAAACACCGTGGAGGCGCTTACCCGACTTTAGGCATTATCGGTCGTTTAGGTGCACAGCAGGCACAGCCGAGTCGTATTGGGATAGTTTCTGATGCAGATGGGTCAATTGTCGCTTTTGCCAGCGCGATGAAGTTGTTGGATATGGCAGCAAAGGGGCAAACCCTCAAAGGGGACGTAATAATTAGCTCTCATATCGCCACGCATGTTTCGATTACGCCTCATGACCCTGTCGATTTTATGGGAATGCCAGTTTCATCCAATACCATGAACCAATATGAAGTCGATAAACAGATGGATGCTATTTTATCCATCGATACATCAAAGGGAAACAGCATCATTAAGCAGCGAGGGATTGCTATTTCTCCCACGGCTAAGCAAGGCTATATTTTACGCGTCGCACCTGATTTAGTACGCTTACTGGAGTATGCAACAGGAGATGTGGCAAAGACGTTTCCTATCACCACACAAGACATTTCTCCTTATGATAACGGTGTTTATCACTTTAATTCTATAATGCAACCGCATATTGCAACACAGGCACCTGTTGTTGGTCTTGCCATTACGGCTAAATCGATTGTTCCCGGCAGTGAAACAGGCGCAAGTTATGAAAGCGAGTTAATCGATGCCATGCGGTTTACTGTAGAAGTCGCTAAGCAATTTTGCTGGGATAAAATTCGATTTTATCAGCAAGATGAATATGAGAGGCTTTATGATTTATACGGTTCATTAGCGCAGATTCAGGGGTAACCTTCGAAAGTAAAAAGCCCACATTTGTGGGCTCTGTCATTCATAAATCACGCTGTACTAGCCTTCTACACTGACTTTTTTCTTCGTCATTATCATTGCAATAATTAACATTAAAATTAAGAAAATGGATAAGACTAATAGCAAGGAATAGAAGCCATTCCATTGGTATTTTTCAATGACGATTGACAATGGATACCCCGCGATTGATGCCCCTATATACGCAAACAAGCTAACAAACCCTGTTGATGCTCCTGCGGCATTTTTATGCGAGTTTTCAGCGGCTGCCATCGCAATCAAGAATTGAGGACCAAAAATGAAGAACCCTGTCATAAAGAATAAGAAAGAAAATACATATTCGTTATCAACAGGAACAATCCATAAACAGAATGACGTGATAATAATTCCGAGCGCATAAATAACATTCATTTGCGCACGGTTTCCTTTAAAGATTAAATCGGAGCCCCATCCTGCAACAATTGCACCAAAGAAACCGCCAATTTCAAACATCATGACGACAGCATTGGCCGACAATAAATTAAAACCGTGCTCTTCAATTAAATACAGGTTTGCCCAGTCATTTATCCCTGTTCTGACGATGTAAATCACCGCATATGATATAGCAAGAACCCATAATACTTTATTTTTAAAGATATATTCGTTCAATATTTTGCCTAAAGGTAAACCCGCCCCTTTGGCTTCATATTTTAATTCTTCAAGGTCATTTCGCCATTCACCAACCGTTGGCAAGCCCATTGTCCGAGGCCTATCACGTAATAAAATACATAATCCAATACCAATCACAATGGCAATAATTCCCGGTATGATCATCCCATAGCGCCAACCAAGGGCTAATGCGACACCGCCCGATAGAATTGGAATTATCGCGCCACCAATATTATGTGATGTATTCCAAATGGCCCACCAGAGCCCACGTTCATTACGTGAATACCATGTATTAAGTATTTTTGCACAAGGCGGCCAACCCCAACCTTGGAAAAATGCATTTACCATCCACAACACGATAAACATACTGATTGAGGAGGTTAGCCCGAACAGGATGTTTACAACCCCTGTCGCTATCAAGCCAATCCCCATAAAATAACGTGGATTTGAACGGTCACCAATGATGCCAGAAAGGAATTTAGATGCCCCATAAGTCAGGTAAAATGCGGTTCCAACCATCCCTATATCGGCCTTTGTAATACCTAAATCAGTTAGCATTTCAGGCATAACAAAATTGAAGCTTTTGCGTGTGAAATAAAAAACGGCATAGCCAATATAACTGACAATCATTAAGTGTAATCGCCAGTATTTATATTTAGCGTCGATTTCAGATTTCGACATTATTACTGGTATATCTGGTTGTTCTTTAAATATTGACATATTCAACCCCGGCTAAAAGTACAAGCAGGCAAAAATATGACAATAATTTAGTGGCAACAATAAGTAAAAACACCTAATCGTTACACTTTTATTACAGTTTTATTACAAAGTGTTGCCTTCATCAAGAAATGAATATTTTTATCTCTTCCCTATAACATTCAAAAGAAAAATGAACTACCCAGTGTTATATAAGCTGTTTAGATGAAATAACATGAACCCCTTTAGTGGGGCTCACTGCGGATTCAAATAATGCCTTCGCAATATGTGTTGCAGGGCTAACTTGGCAACTGGCAGGCAATACAGATGATAGAAAAGAAATAATTCGTATCACAACAACTTCCCCCAAACGCGTATGTTCACGCTCACCACCAATCACATTCGGCCGAACCAAAGTTAAAGAATCAAAACCCAGTGACATTAAATCTTGTTCAAGCTGCCCTTTGACTCGGCTATAGAAAAATGGTGACTTCGCATTTGCCCCCAACGCAGAAGTCAATACAAATGTTGGGCAACGCCATTTTTTGGCCAGCTGCGCACAGGTTAAAGGATAGGTGTAGTCTACTTGGCGAAATGCCGCCTTCGAGCCCGCCGCTTTGAGGGTTGAGCCCAGCGCACAAATCACAGCATCGACTTCCCATAATGCAGCCTCGTCAGGCAAATGATTAAAATCAACAATAGGTGCTTGTAATTTCTCATGTTCTGCTAATGCATGTCGTGTTGGCGCTATCACCTGAGTCACACGAGAGTCTGCCAGAGCCAATGATAAAACATGGCTGCCCACAAGGCCTGTCGCACCTAAAAGTAATATTTTCATTTTATTCACCCATGCAATGAATGGAGAAATTCAATTATAGCCTTGTCAGTGGGGTTCCACTAGATTAATGCTGTTTTTTCGTACTAACTTAGTTTTTTGTGGCTCTTTTGTTGTTTGATTGTGAAAATTACTTGATATTAACAATCATTCTAAAGATAATCATTCTCAATATCATTTCGATTATCAACAAACTTAGTATGGTAAATAATATGACAGCCCCAGTTGCAGAAAATACCGTCGAAACGGCAAAACACACCGTAAAAACTGACGTGATAGAAAGCCAACAATTATTGGGCCCTGCCGGTAAGGTCTCAATTCAACATAATGGCGAGCTTTATCAATTGAGACAAACACGTACCGGTAAATTGATCTTAACTAAGTAAGCCATACCCAAAGTAAGTCGCACCAAAACTTAATTCGCAAGCCACCTAGAGCAGTTATCCAGGCAGCCAGCTTAATCTAAACATAGGAAAAGGTTTCTTATGGAGTTTAAACTGACGTCTGTATTCCACATTTGTACCGCTAAATATCGAATTAGCAAGGATAGCCACTCGATACTTTACTATCGCACAGCGGTCGCTTTCATGTGCAAAACCCTAAATAGTCCTGCTGAACACAAACCAGTAGTCTGCTATTACCTCAGCTTTATACTTTCATTATGTGTTTACTCCTCTTGCTATGTTCAGACACTACTTACATGCAATTTTTCCTGTGTCATACCGAATTCAGGTCCTCCAGACCAACGCATCGTCATCAATTAATACGAATTCACTCTGCTTAATACAGATAAAAACTATATGGAGTATCACAATTATGTCCCCTGTTTTGCGAATGTCAGTCCTGACCAGCGCCATCTTAGGCGTGATAGCAAGTGCTCAAGCACAAACGACAGAGCCAACACCCAAAAAAAACCATCATGATGTGATGACCGTTTATGCGACAGGTAGCGAACGAGACAGCTTCGAAACCCCGATGATGGTCACGGTGATCAAAAATAATTCACCTGAAACGCAAACGGCCAGCACCGTCAATGACATTTTACGCAAAGTTCCCGGAATTGGCGTCACGGGAACTAGCCGAGCGAATGGACAAGATATTTATATGCGCGGGTTTGATCGACGCGGCATTTTGACTTTAGTTGATGGTATTCGCCAAGGCACAGATACAGGCCATGTCAATGGCACCTTTATCGACCCCGCACTGATTAAGCAAGTTGAAATCATCCGTGGCCCTTCAGCTTTGCTTTATGGCAGTGGTGCTATGGGCGGTGTGATTGCTTGGGAAACTGTTGATGCCAAAGACTTATTACGTGAAGGCCAAGACCACGGTTTCCGTGTCTTTACCGAAGCCGCTACCGGCGATCATAGCTTCGGTTTCGGTGGTAGCGCATTTGGACGTAGTGATAACCTTGATGGGTTATTCAGCTTTGTCACCAAAGAAACCGGTAATGTCCGCATGAGTAATGGCGATGACATGAAAAACAAAGAAACTATCGGTAACTTGCTCGCAAAAGGAACATGGCAAATCGATGATGCACAGAAATTATCAGGCCAAATGCGTTACTACAACAACGATGCCAATGAGCCTAAAAACCCGCAAGAAATTAATGTAGGGAGTGACAATCTAAAAGTTAACCGTACCACTCGCCAACGAGATGCTCAGATAACTTATCAAATTAAACCGGGCTCACAGGAATGGCTAAATTTTAAAGTCACGCCTTATTACTCCGATATTAATATCACGGCAAAAGGCCAAGGAACCCCCTATGAAGGTCGTACACAAAAAACTTATGGCATAAAAGCTGATAACCGCTCTAACTTTTATGACTTGCCATTAGCATCACACAACCTGACATACGGCAGTGAAGCTTATAAGCAAAAACAAACTCCTTATGCAAACACCACCCAATTCCCCGATGCGGACATCACCTTTGCATCCGGCTTTTTACAAGATGAAATTAGCCTAAAAGATTTACCTGTTTCCTTTATTGTCGGTACGCGCTATGACCATTATAAAGCCACATCGGATGGCAATGAAGATGTGAAAAAAGGTAAATGGTCATCTAAAGGTGCCGTTAGCATTACACCAACAGAGTGGTCAATGCTATTTGCGTCATATTCAGAAGCCTTCCGAGCACCTTCTATGATGGAAATGTATAACGACGAGGTCCATTTCCAAATGGGGCCAATCGTTAATAGATGGAAGCCAAACCCTAATCTGAAACCTGAATCAACCCGTACTGCAGAATATGGTTTTGGTCTGCGTTTCGATGACTTATTGACGGATCGCGATAACCTGCAATTTAAAGCCAGCTATTTTGATACCAAAGCGAAAGATTACATAAACACATATGTGAATGTTGATAGATATGTTCTGCAAAATAACTACACCACATCAATCAATACTAAACGAGCCAAAATTTGGGGATGGGATGCCTCGATGGATTATAAAACAGACTATTTCAACTGGAGTTTGGCTTATAACCATACTGAAGGAAAAGATGAATCTAATGGAAAATCAATAACATCAATTAAACCTGATTCTGTCACCAGTAATCTGGCCGTGCCTATCTCAGACAGCGGTTTTTCCGTGGGCTGGTTAGGGGAATTTACGCGCCATACTGAATTCAATAAAGCCTCTAAAGCAGAACAACAAGCGGGCTATGCCGTGCATGACTTCTACGTCAGCTACCAAGGTGACGGGCAATTCAAAGGGTTAGGAACCAGTGTCGTGTTAGGCAATGCTTTTGATAAAGAATACTACTCATCACAAGGCATTCCTCAAGATGGACGTAATGCCAAGCTGCTTGTCAGCTTCCAATGGTAATTCACACAATATTAAGGAGATAAACGTGAATTCAGCACTTTACGAGCGTTACCAACAAGCAAAAGCAGATAACAAAGCCAAATACGCTCGCGATCTCGCCGCTTATTTAAATGTATCTGAAGCTCAGCTGCTGCATAGTCGTGTTGGCCACGACAAAGCGGTTCGTTTAAACGTCGATGCCCCCACTTTATTGACAGAATTAGCCACTGTTGGAAAAGTGAAAGCGATTACCCGTAACGAGTACGTGGTTCATGAGCAAGTTGGCCGTTATGACAATGCGACATTTAGCCCCCATGGCGGTTTGATTTTAAACCCTCGTGCCCTTGATTTACGGATGTTTTTCAGCCATTGGGACGCTATCTTTGCTTTGACAGAAGACAGCAAGCACGGTGAACGTCATAGTGTCCAATTCTTTGATAAACAAGGTGATGCACTACATAAAGTTTACACCACCGATGAAACGGACATGGCGGCATGGCAAGCACTGATTGAAAAATACGCTACGCCAGACAATGCCGAGTTAACCCACGAACCTGCGGCTGCATTTACTAGTCAGCCCGTCAGCGAAGAACTGAAACAACAGTTAGAGCAAGAGTGGCGCAACATGACGGACGTTCACCAGTTCTTTGTTCTGCTCAAGAAAAACAACCTCAGCCGCCAGCAAGTTTTCGCTGCGGTTAGCGATGATTTAGCGTGGAAAGTGCCTAATGATTCCTTCAATCAGCTGATTAACACGGCGTTCAAAGATCAAAACGAAATTATGATTTTTGTGGGCAACCGCGGATGTGTGCAAATTTTTACTGGTGAAATCAAAAAAATCATGCCATATCAAAGTGAAGGTTCAGACTTAAAGTGGCTAAATATTTTCAACCCTGATTTCACCTTGCACATGATTGAAAATGGGATTGCCGAATGCTGGGTTACACGTAAACCAACACAAGATGGCCATGTAACTAGCCTTGAAGTCTTCGATAACCAAGGAAATCAAATCGCACAAATGTATGGGCAGCGTACGGAAGGGACTCCAGAGCAAGAGCAATGGCGCCAACAAGTCACCGCATTACCCCGCATTTAAAATAGGTAACTTATTATGAAACAATGGCTTCTAATCTTATCAACGCTGTTTATCTCTTTTGGTTCTTATGCAGCAGAACGTATCGTCACCTTAGGGGGTGATGTGACGGAAATTGTGTATGAACTCGGAGCACAGGAACAGCTCGTCGCCCGTGACAGCACCAGCCTTCACCCAGAGCAAGCCACCAAGCTCCCTGATGTAGGCTATATGCGTATGCTTAACGCAGAAGGCGTGCTGTCAATGCGCCCGACTTTAGTACTTGCGAGTGAGTTAGCCAAACCCTCAATGGCTCTCTCGCAAATCGAAAAAAGTGGCGTAAAAATTATTAAGGTGACAGGGAAACCCAGTTTAGAAGCCATTCCAGAAAAAATTACCACCATCGCTAACGTGGTCGGTAAAACGGAGCAAGGAAAGCAATTAGTTAATCAATTTAACCAACAGCTCAGCCAAGTAAATACAACTCCTATCGATAAAAAAGTCCTGTTCATTATGAGCCACGGTGGTGTTATGCCTTTAGCGGCAGGACGGCACACAGCGGCAGACAGCGTGATTAACGCAGTCGGTGCAAAAAATGCCATGAGCAGCTTCGACAGCTATCGTCCTCTATCCCAAGAAGGTTTGCTATCAAGCCAACCCGATTTAATCATTTTCACCAAAGAAGGGGTTAAATCATTAGGAGGAATAGAAAAAGTGTGGAAATTACAAGGAATGTCAATGACCCCCGCTGGGAAAAATAAAGCGCTTCTGGTTGTTGATGATGTCGGCATGCTCACCTTCAGTTTAGGTACGCCTGAAGTCATGAAACAACTACGTGAGGCATTAGAAAAATCCCAATGAGTCGCTTTAAAAACCCATTTTTGGTGATTATCGTTTTATTGTTCGCACTTGGTGGTTTAGTTCTCATCGCGTCGAATGCAGGCGCAATGAACTTTTCATTAAAAGCACTGTGGCAGGCATCTGCCACAGACTCGGATTGGCAGATATGGCTGAATATCCGCCTTCCTCGTGTGTTAATTGCCATTTTAGTCGGCCTTGCTTTGGCGGTGTCTGGTGCCATTATGCAAGGGTTATTTCGTAATCCTCTCGCAGATCCGAGCTTACTCGGTATCAGCAGCGGTGCAGCCCTATCCGTTGCTGCATTTATTGTTTTCTCGGTTTCATTACCTACCGTGATGCAAGGGTATGGCCATGTTGCTGCCGCTTTTATTGGTAGCCTAGCCGTTTCTTTTATTATTTTTAGCTTAAATCGCTCATCAAATGGCAACCTCGCAAAGTTACTTCTCGCAGGCATCGCTATCAATGCACTGTGCATGTCATTCATTGGCGTTCTTAGCTATATCAGCAATGACCAACAACTAAGAACATTCAGCTTATGGATGATGGGCACACTCGGTAATGTTGACTGGACGTCATTGACCATTGCAGCTTCAGTGATTCTGCCTATTTGTGCTATCTGTCTAATGCAGGGCGCTAAACTCAATATTCTGCAATTAGGCGATGAAGATGCACATTACCTTGGGCTTAATGTTGAACGAACCAAATTTATTTTATTATTCCTCAGTGCCATGTTAGTCGGTTGTGCTGTTGCTATGAGCGGCGTTATTGGTTTTGTTGGCCTCGTGGTTCCGCACCTCATTCGCATGACGCTCGGGCCTGATCATCGTTGGCTCATTCCAGGTTCAGCTATCGTCGGTGCGGGGTTATTACTCATTGCCGATACTGTCGCGAGGACTGCGGTTGCACCTGCTGAAATTCCTGTTGGTTTACTGACAGGTTTGATTGGTGGCCCCTACTTCTTATGGCTTATTTTACGCCAGCCTGCAGGGAGGATCTAAATATGCAAACAAAACCGTTCTTGTTAGAAGCCCAAAATTTATCGTATAAAATCAGTGAAAAAACGCTTATAGATAATGTGAGTTTATCTATTGAGCAAGGGGAATTCGTGGTGATTATTGGTCCCAATGGCGCAGGGAAATCCAGCCTATTAAAATTGCTAACAGGCTATAACACCCCAACTCATGGCGCATGTTTTATTGAGGGCCGAGCGATGGTTGACTGGGACCATAATGCATTAGCGCGAAAACGTGCCGTCATGAAACAACATAGTCACTTACAATTTGCTTTTACTGTTGAAGATGTCGTTGCGATGGGGAGAACCCCCTACGGCTCAGAGCACAAACACACCGCCATCGATGAAGCCTTATCACAAACCAGTTGCCAATCACTACGGCAGCGAGACTACCGCCAACTTTCAGGGGGGGAACAGCAACGCGTTCAATTGGCTCGAGTATTAGCGCAATTATGGCAACCCACAGCTCAACCCGCTTGTTTGTTTCTCGATGAACCCACTTCAGCGCTTGATTTATATCACCAACAACATAGCTTACGGCTACTACATCAACTTACACGTCAACGACCGTTAGGCGTTTGCTGTGTATTACATGACCTTAATCTAACCGCATTATATGCAGATAAAGTGTTATTAATTCATGATGGGAAGTTGGTCGCCCAAGGTTCCCCTACCGATGTTTTAACGACTGAAAACTTAACACGTTGGTACCAAGCTGACCTCGGTGTAACTCAACATCCTGAAAATAACACGCCTCACATTTATTTGCGTCACTAACTTAGGCTTAATAAGCACTTTATTTAACCCATTTTAAAGGTAAGGTGCTTTGTTATTTAGATCTTATTAAAAAATCATCAAGTCATATCTATTTTAATATTTAACTAATAGATTTAATAATCTTAATTTTTATATCAATAACCTTTACTCCCTTAGTGCACTTCAGTTAATAAAATAGTTATTAGCCTAAAAATGAGTAAAATCTATATAATCTATTAATAAAACCTTAAACTTCAAAAATAAATCTCAAGTACTTTCACTTAGAATACCTTGGCATCGCGTAGGTATTTCAAAGGGTTTACATGGAAAATAACATTATTGAAACATTAATTGAGTTAACACATCGTGGAAATGATGATGTTAAAATTGCAGCTATTTCAGCCTTAGGTGATTATAAAGTCACCGTTGAACAACAAAATGCAATCAATCGTTTACTTGAACTCTGTAAAGACCCTAATAGAGATGTCGCAGTGTCTGCAATAAAAGCATTAAGTAAACTCTCTGAACATTTTTAATCTAAAACCAATATCTTTCATTAATACTTTTTAAAACCAAAAGCTTTTAATTGAATCTCACCACCTCTCTAGTAGCTAACGGATGAATAGATAGTGATATTTCCACTTGTTCATCCGTTAGCTCCCCTCCATATCAACCAACACTCATATTAGTTGTGTTTTTTGATATTAATAAACCATTTCTTTTAGTAGCATTCCCAACATTGAGATTAATATTTGAAAAAAATGAGTTTTAATTAGCTTATTTATTAATACCCATAAGTAGGATAATAAATGGATAGCAAAGTCATCAATACATTACTTGATTTAACAAAAAGAAAAAATGATGATGTGAAAATAGCCGCTATATCCGCTTTAGGTGATTGTAATATACGGCTAAAACAACATAGTACGATTAATCGGCTGCTTGAATTATGTAATGACCCAAATAAAGATGTCGCAATCAGTGCCATTAAAGCAATAAGCAAGCTCTCATACGGGGGCTTCAAATAGTGATTTAGTCTTATTATGGTAAAATTATAGAAATAGTTAGGTGAAACCAATTATTGGTCCCACCTAGCTATTATTGGTCCCACCTAGTTATATTTAGCGATTATCGTTTAAATAGCGAGCATGAAATGCAATATGCTCACCAATAAAGCTACTAATAAAGTAGTAACTGTGATCATAGCCATCACGAAGATTCAATCGATATTCAAATTGCTTTTTGTCACAAACACCAGCAAATAACTCAGGTTTTAATTGCTCTTGATAAAAAGGATCCGCAGTGCCTACATCCACTAAAATAGGTGGGATAGCCTCAGATTTTTCAATCAGTTCAACTGTATCATATTGGGACCAACTACTCGTCTCTTCCCCCAAATAAGCCGTAAAGGCTTTTCGTCCCCAAGGAACTTGGGTTGGCGCAACAATCGGAGAAAATGCAGATAAACTACAATATCGACCTGGGTTACGTAAGCCAATCATTAAAGCCCCATGCCCTCCCATTGAATGGCCAAAAATAGAGCGTTTATCCGTTACAGGCAAATGCGTTTCAACTAAAGCGGGTAACTCAGATACGATATAATCATACATTTTGTAATGATTGCGCCATGGCGCTTGCTGAGCATTCACATAAAAACCTGCACCTTGCCCTAAATCATATGCCTCGTCATCAGCGACCTCAGCACCACGAGGGCTGGTATCTGGTGCAATTAAGATCACGCCATATTCTGCCGCAAATTGTTGGGCTCCCGCCTTAGTGATAAAGTTTTGTTCATTACAGGTTAACCCTGATAACCAATAAATCACTGGGCAAGCCGCTGTTTTCGCTTGTGGTGGTAGGTAGACGGCAAACTTCATTTCACAGCCGAGTACGGTGGATTGATGTTGATAAACATCCTGCCAGCCCCCAAAGCACGCATGGCGTTCAATTCTCTCCATCAAAGACTCCTTAATCATAGTGAATAACGGTGCGGATTGATTTACCTTCATGCATTAAATCAAATGCGTCATTAATACTCTCTAATGGCAATGTGTGCGTCACAAATGGAGACAGCTCAATATCGCCCTTCATGGCATCTTCAACCATTTTTGGTAATTGACTACGACCTTTCACACCACCAAATGCCGTGCCGCGCCATGATCGCCCTGTTACTAATTGGAATGGGCGAGTTGAGATTTCTTGCCCAGCCCCTGCGACACCAATAATAATTGATTGGCCCCATCCTCGATGTGCACTTTCAAGTGCTGCACGCATAACATTAACATTACCAATACATTCAAAGGTATGATCAACTCCCCACTGGGTTTTCTCAATCAACACTTGTTGAATCGGCTTATCAAAGTCATTAGGATCCAAACATTCTGTCGCACCAAATTGACGCGCTAATTCAAACTTAGACGGGTTAGTATCAATGGCAATAATACAGCCAGCTTTTGCTTGTCTTGCCCCTTGAATAACTGCGAGGCCTATCCCACCTAGCCCAAAAACAGCAACAGAGTCGCCTTCTTGTACTTTAGCCGTATTATGTACAGCACCAATACCCGTGGTCACACCACAACCTAACAAGCACACTTCTTCATGATTAGCTTGAGGGTTAATTTTCGCCAAAGAAACTTCAGCAACCACCGTATATTCGCTGAATGTTGAACAGCCCATATAATGGTAAATCGGCTGCCCATTATAAGAAAAACGGGTTGTCCCATCTGGCATCACACCTTTACCTTGTGTTTCCCTAACAGAGACACATAAGTTTGTTTTACCTGATTCACAAAAAACACATTTTCCACACTCTGCCGTATAAAGAGGAATGACATGATCACCCACGCTAACGCTGGTAACACCTTCCCCGACTTCCACAACAACACCTGCACCTTCATGTCCTAATACCACAGGAAATAAGCCTTCAGGATCATCACCTGACAATGTAAAAGCGTCAGTATGGCAAACACCTGTATGGCTAATCTTAACTAATACTTCCCCGGCTTTTGGTGGCATGACATCAATTTCGACAATTTTTAATGGCTCACCAGGGCCAAATGCGACTGCTGCACGTGATTTCATCGTTATTCCTTCTTTTTACCGCAAATATGTTCGAATTAATGAGATAGCGTCGTCTACAGAGTCTTTTTGCAACTGTGTTGTCGCAGACTCCTGAAGCCCTTCTCGTAAATGACTCTCTAATACCCCAGCCATCAAGCCATTAACTGCACCGCGAATAGCAGCAATTTGTTGTAAAATGGCTGCACATTCAACTTCATCTTCCAAGGCCGACTCCAAGGCAAGCAATTGCCCTTTCAACTTTCTGACCCGTGTAAGGACTGCTTTTTTTTCTTTTGGGGAATGTGGCATATTTAAGCCCCTTTAATATACATAGGGGGAGTATAGTATTAGTCGAATTATCTGTACAGAATTCCTTATTTTTATGACCAAAAAAGACAAAATAATACCCAGTGGAAAAGTGAAACAGTAAAACACCAATATCGAGCTTTACTGTCTCCAATTAGGAATAGATCAACGCTACAACAAGTTGAAGTATTTATCTGGCTGGTACTGAGGGGGAAGCGGTTTAATATCTAACATATCTAATGCATTACGTTCAATACTATTACAAATGGCATTAAGCGGTAAATCATTTGCAGCAATCCCAAAAGGATCCTCAAGTTCCTCCGCTAATGCATCCCACGCTAAGAAGGTATAAGAAATAAAAACAGACACAAATGGCGTCATAAAATGCAAGTCAACGACCAATGCAAAAGGAAGTAATGAACAAAATAAGTAGACTGTTCGCTGCAAAATGAGTGTATAAGCAAATGGGATCGGTGTATTCGAAATCCGCTCACAGCCACCAAGTACCTCCGATAGCGCATTAATATCTTTATTAATGGCTTGAAAGAGCACATCACTGATGACTTTTTTATCGCGTAATTCCCCCACCTTTAGGCCAATCTGCAATAATATTCGGCTAGTGGGAAACGGACTTTGGATAACTTCATCAAAAATAGCTCGGGGTAGCAACCTATACAAATCAATGACTGGGCTGGTTTTTCTTAATTCATGTTTAAGGCTCCAACCAAAAGCGATCAATAAATTAGCAAATTCCTTTTGAGCTGATGGGTCATTGGGTAATAATCCTTTAATATTTCTTAGAATATTTCTTTGGTTAATCAATAACGAAGCCCAAAGCGTCCTAGCCTCAATCAAGCGGCTATAACATGCGTTATTACGAAAACCTAGGAATATTGCGATAGCAATCCCTAGCAAACTAAAAGGGGCTATCGTTAAGTGTATACCTAATCGTTCGTACCATTGAAAACTGAGTACAGCCACGATGGATATCATTATATTTAGAGAAAGCCGAAATGTTATTTTTGACAGTACAGAACCATGCCAGTCGAATAACCGAAAAAACCAGTGTTGATGAGGACGAATAACCATAAGAAGACATATTGTGTTAAGAAAACGACATTAACTTATTATTTCATTGATTAATTCAATACGCTAGCGCCAAACAAAAATTAAAGTGAAAGTTACTCTAATTATAACAAGCGGCAATAGTGCTAAATTCATCCAACACGGTTTTATTCTATAAATAATATTGGGTTTTAATATTAAATATTACGTTATTTTTTAGCGGCTTTTAAGCGTTCGACTTCATCTTGTAACGCCTCTATCTGCCGCTCTAAATGATCAGTTTCAGTAAAACTATATCGATGATTTAGTTTAGTTGGGCCTGTCGCTCCAGAATAATGGTCATAGCAGTTATTTTGTACATTTGAAATCGCACGCTCTAATCCTGCAACCCTATTTCGATTTCCATGCATTTTGGCATATTTTAGTTGTTTCTCTAGTTGATAGATTTTTTTATCACAACCATAGTATTTATAACTTGCTTGAGCGAATACTGGAATAATCAGTGTTGATAAAATTATTAACAGTATTTTTTTCATATTACATTCCTAATTCAAGAAATAATTTACCAGTAACTATTTCATCACTTTGACACATTATTAATATAGGCAAGCTCCTAATTTAGCTTAAGCAAGATAAATATAACGAGCAATTCAAGTAAACCAACTAAAAATGATAACCGTAATTTATTGTTAACATAGGAAAGCAAATGAAATCATTTTTTCACATGATTTATTACAGACAGACATATTTTTCCCTGATACTTTACAGCTAAAGGATTTCTCTACAAGGATGTAGCCAGTTTTTCGTATTTCAATAGGTTGATAATACATGTTTTACTGAGTCGCCCATAAAAAAACATATCAGTTTAATTAATCCATAACTCACATTTTACCGTTTATACGGCGGAAATCATTCATTTATATTTATTTCCATCAAAAACACTTATTTAAATTGTCGAAATTTATTACTTTCGATGAAATCTGATTCAGAATAGGTCGAAACGTTCTTCCCCTGTCATATTTATTTTGCGACGATTAACTTAGTATGGATATACTCTTTGATTAAAAGAAGATCACATCAAATGAGAGTCGCATGCATCACACTGAATTCGAACTCACGTTCTCAAATGCTAACGAACAACAATTTCATATCGCATTAAAACAAGCAAGTCAGGAATATCTGCAAGCTAAACAAGATCACGTGTATGCCAGCCTAGCTGACCTTACTATAATTGGGGTCTTATTTATTGTTGCCCTTCTGAGTTATCTTCCAACACTCATGACAACATCTACCTCAATTTACATATTGTCCTATTCTGTATTTGTTTTACTTATCATGTTATTAAATGTAATTGGCCAGCACGATGCCTGCCACAATACCCTATTTAAATCAGGCTGGAAAAATCGGTTATTTGGCCGTTTGGTGACATTACCATTAGGCTTAGAACCGGAGTTTTGGCGTACACGTCACGTTCATTATCACCATCACTACGCCAACATCGAACATTACGATTTAGACACTGAAGAAAATGGTATATTCCGCCAAACGCCATTTCAACGGTGGCGGCCTTTTATGAAATATCAGCATATTTATTGGCCTTTCATTGCATCGTTGTCACTCACATGGATAGCTCTCGTATTTGATTGGTCCGATAGGACTGGGAAAACACGCTTAAAGACGCAGAAAGTACTCGAGGGTAAACTGGGCTGGGGGCTATTTTTAGGCAGCAAAATATGCCATTTAATACTGATGCTCGGCCTCCCGTTGTTCGTAGCTCACAGCCATGGGATCAGCTTAGCAACAATATTTATCACTTA
This sequence comes from Providencia sp. PROV201, assembly GCF_028479545.1. Classification (NCBI taxonomy): domain Bacteria; kingdom Pseudomonadati; phylum Pseudomonadota; class Gammaproteobacteria; order Enterobacterales; family Morganellaceae; genus Providencia; species Providencia sp. PROV201. Next base: position 16,573 of record NZ_JAMPNW010000029.1, on the reverse strand, counting down.
CTTATTGAGCCAAATGGTCGCATCCATTTTTGTAATTTATTTATTTCTAGGCACACATTGGGCAGAGACACAGTTTTTCACTGCGCCTGAAGATAAACAAATTCAGCATGGCTGGTACCACCATAATTTTGTCACGGCTTGTGACTGGCTACCTACCCCCCACTATTTATGGCGTTTAACAGGGGGATTAAACTACCACCTTACACATCATATTTTTCCTCATTGGCATCATCGTCACTACCCTGCTTTAGCTCAAATTTTAGCTAAGCTGGCGCAACAATATGATATGCCATACCGCTGTATTGATTACAAACAACTCGTTGCGGCTCAAATACGATTCCTAAAAAAAATGGGGCAACCGCCATTACAGTAAGAATATTAGTCATTTTGAAAATAATAACCTTCTCAATTATTATCTCTGAGCCCACGGGTTTAGAGATAATATCTAAATAAACCCTTAAGGTTTATCTTCCTTACCTTTGTTACACTTTAAATAGCAATTTCCACATTATTAATGTCGAATAATTAAAACAATCGATTGAATTATTGATATAAAAGCAGACAGATTCCCGGCTATTATTAACAAAATGGCTGTTATTTATCTTTTGTTTACTATTTATTGATTAAGAGATTATTAAATTGGTCGTTACATTTATTGATGCTTTATTTAAGTTATAAAAAATATAATCAAATAAAAATTAGATTTCATTTACACACTACAATATTAGAATGGTTGGTGCTCGCATGAAAAAAGCAGAGTATTTTATAAAAAAATTACGCACACTCATTATGAGTGATAATATCTATCTCTCTAATAAATTTACTAAAAAACTCAATTATCGCCCTGACTTTAAAGCACCAAAAAGCTTTAATGAGAAGGTCAACTTTAGAATGCTACGAGATAAAAATCCATTATATTCACAATTTGCGGATAAACTCACCGTTAGAGAATATATTTCCCGAACAATAGGAAATGAATATTTAGTTCCTATTATAGCTACTTATAAAAATGTCGATGAAATTGATATAAATAAACTGCCAGAGCGTTTTGTTTTAAAATGCAATCATGATAGTGGCAGTAGCATTATTTGTCGCAATAAAGCGCAATTTGATTGGCCAAAAGCTAAAAGCAAATTGGATTTTCACTTAACTAAAAATCTTTACTATATTACTCGAGAGCGCCATTATAAAACGATTCCCGCACAGATTATGTGTGAAGAATATATTGATTTATTCGCTAATAAAAACCGAAAGTTAGTGCCTGAAACATGCAGGATCCACTGCTTCTCTGGCAAGCCTGTCTATGCAGAGATTGACTACTCCGATGAATTTGGCAATGAATTTATTAATATTTACGATACCAACTGGCAATTGCAACCCGTGACTTTTGGTTATCCAAACATGATGGAACCCGTATCTGAGCCACCATTATTCAAAGAAATGTTACGGTTAGCAGAAATACTCGTCACACCCTTTGATTATTGCCGAGCTGACTTTTTGATGTCTGATGAAAATACGTTGTATTTCAGTGAACTCACTTTCGCACCAAATGCAGGCAGAACAGAAATATCACCCCTGTCATGGGATTTCAAATTGGGAGAACTTTGGGAACAACGTATTGTACGTAACACAAGGCATTTACCCATCGAAGCACAACTTGCACCTTCAGCTGCAAGTAAAAAGAAATAATTAAAACGTAAAAAAGGCTCTGAGATAACTCACAGAGCCTTTTATTAATCAGTTTTATGTCGACAAAATTAATTTGCTAACACACTGGCTTTGCGGCGTAAGCTAGCAATTAACATATAAATTGCAGTCACTAACAGCACAATAAAGAAGAAATTCACTAACCCATTATATTGGCCTAAGAACGTCCCCGCAGCGATAGGTCCCATCGCTGAACCAATACTGTAACTAAACAGCATCACTTGGGTTGCAGCAACAATATAGGAGGAGTCTAAGCCATCACACGCTAGCGTTATCGCTACAGGGTATAAGGCAAAAGTTGACATACCGAGTAACGCTAAAGCGACAATCATCACCAAGTAGTCACTCGAAATATAAATAACCCCCATAGCAAAAACACCTAATAATGAAACCATGGCAAGCAATAAGGTTTTACTCATTAAAATAGATAATTTGCTAACAACTGGCTGTATTAACATCCCACCAAGAATAATTGAAGCCATCAACACCCCCACTTGGTCGGTGGTGAACTGGTCTTTTTTCAATGATAACGGCATTAACCCATAGATAGTCCCCATGGTAATACCAGAAACCATACAACCAATAATTGCAGGTTTACTTAAACGAGCAATTTTCTTCAATGACAATTTTTGATGTGAACCACTATCTGGCTGGCCTTGACGTACCAATAACGGTGGCATTACCGCTAATAATAATAGCCCTAGTACCACCATAAACGGATAGGCACCATGGGTTCCAATGACACCAATAGCAAGCTGCCCAAGCGTTGTTCCGCCATACAATGACGTCATATAAAAACTTAAACGCTTAGCGCGCTCTTTCGGGTTATCACCAATCAATAACCAAGATTCGACAACCACAAAAATACCCGCTACAGCTACCCCCGCAATTAAGCGGTTCGGTAACCAAGATTCAATGGTCGGTGCCCATGGCAGTACGATAACTGTCGCGGCAAGCATCAATAAGAAACCTATAAATGCAAGGCGATGGCCTATTTTAGCAATAACTGGTTCAATTAACATTGAGCCAATTAATAGACCAATATAATACGCGCTCGCTAACCAGCCCGCATATTGCGTATCAATACCAAAGCTTCCCATCGATAATGGGATTAAGCTCATTAAATAACCCGATGCAATAGCAAAAATCGTTAACCCTGCAACAGGAACGAATGCATTGTCGCGTTTGCGCATGATAGTAGTGGACTGATTCACGCCCCACTCTCCAACTAACAAAATAAATAATATGCGCTGCAACTACATCGTAGAATACGACAACATTGTGTTACTAATTAAAGAACACATTTCGGCGATTAGTGCAGTAGTAAAAAAACAAAGATAAGACTAATTTGAGCGCAATATAGAACGTTCAATCATGAAGTTAAAATGAGAAAATCTAATGGTGACTAACAAAATAATTTATGTGAGAAAAATCACGTTTTTTATGTCAGCGAACCCAGAGCAAAAATGGCAGAAAAAAGAAGATAATCACTTAAAAAACAGCAAATTATAAAAACCGCAAATAAAGCCACCTCTGTTACTTTTAGATACAACTTAAACTAAATATAAAATGCCTAAAAAGTGCTTAATCACAAAAAAAACTATTTATTGTTTTCTCCTGCTGCATAAGCTGATCGATGAAGCAAATTCACCTTGCTCAATTTACTAAAACAATTTATTTCACTTTTTAATTAAAATAGAGAAATAAATTTTCTAATAATAAAAATTAAGCCCATTTTGATTGGTCGCCAATAAGCGGATCTCCCAGACCTTTCAAAGGATGATTAGGAATGTGAAGAAAGTCGCCGCCAAAGGGTTGTCCTGCTAATACCTAAATACTGAGCTACAGCTTTGCGGTCACCATTAAACCTAGCCATCACGTCAGTGAGTGATTCCTTACTTTTATCAATAACAACCTCATGACTAGTTGCTTCCCATTTGCGCTCAGGAGACAAACTCGCTAACATTTCCTCACTGATGGCTTTTTCGGAGTATGCGCTACAATAGAGAGCCACCCGCTCCATTAAATTTCGCAGCTCACGAACATTTCCTGGCCACGCGTAATTGAGAAAATAGTCACGACAACTTAACAGCTGTTGCACGCGAAAAGCAGGGAGTGGCAAGACCAATCCAGCAAAGGCTAACTTAAGTAGCCGCTCCGCTAATACTAAAATATCATCACCACGTTCATTGAGCGCAGGCACGCGCATTCTCAGCACCCCGAGCCGATAAAATAGATCGGCTCGAAAACGCCCTTCTTTCACCCAACGGTCTAAATCACAGTGGGTCGCACAAATGACTCGAACATTCACTTGTAGCGGTTTATACCCACCGACTCGTACTACAGAGCGTTCTTCGAGAACCCGCAACAACTTTGTTTGCAATACGATAGGCATTTCACCAATTTCATCTAAAAACAGAGTTCCCCCACTCGCCAATTCAAATAGTCCTGCTCGACCACCGCGACGAGAGCCAGTAAAGGCGCCTTCTTCATAACCAAATAATTCTGCTTCTAATAATGTTTCAGGTATCGCACCACAGTTAACAGCGACAAAAGGCATTTGCTGTTTACTACGCTTATGTTGATTAAATAAGGTATATTCGTGATGAATAGCTTGCGCCACCATCTCCTTTCCTGTTCCACTCGCGCCTTGAACCAATACTGTTGCATCAGAACGTGCATACAACATAATAGTTTGCCTAACACGCTCCATCGATAATGACGAACCAATCAGGTCGTTTATCGTATAACGAACTTTTGCGGGGTTAGGGGGAAGGTATTTACCTTGCGAATGGTTTTCACGCCTCGACATTCGGCTTAATTCGATAGCATCTGAAAATGCTTGCTGTATGGTTTCTGTGGAATAGACAAAAACCCCAGTCATCCCCATTTCATCCGCCAAGTCCATGATTAACCCAGCCCCCACGACAACAGAAATCCCCATAGCTTTTAGTGCTTTAAGCTGAGACCCTGCATCTTCTGCCGTGACATAACTCCGCTGCTCGATTTGTAAACCAAAGCGCTGCTGAAATTCATCTAATGAAGACAACGTTTTTTTATAATTGATGATCCCGACTTTATCGCTAATCTCTCGGGCTTTAGCCAATGCTTGCATAACATCGAAGCCACTGATTTTCACGATAATAACAGGGACTGAAACATGGCTTTTTAAATAAGCCCCATTTGAACCCGCACTGATAATGGCGTCACAGTGTCCATCCTTTAGTCGTTGACGAACAGCCTCTACCGCCTGTTCAAAACCAAGATTGAGCGGCGTGATTTCCGCTTGCTCACTAAATTCAGGGCTGATATCTCGAAACAATGTAAATAACCGGGACACTGAAACCGTCCAAATAATGGGTTTTTCCACCATCACCCTACCTTCTCAATACGTTTCAAATTTGTTTCATTTAACAATATATGGTTTCAATGAAACATGCCAACCGATTATTTTAAATTTGTTTTTCTTATCACAAATCGAGAAAATCATCACGCCATTGATTTTAAACACTTTTTACCTGTACGTAATTTAACTCAAGGTTGGCACGTCAATTGCTATATGACTATAGTTATCTCAATTTAATTACAATTAATTAACACCACATGAGGCTATTATGTCGTCATTTAGTGCAGGTCAAAAGTTGCGCGAGGCTATCACCCAAGAATCTCCACTACAGCTTGTTGGGGCCATCAATGCCAACCACGCACTCCTTGCTAAACAAGCTGGCTATAAAGCTATTTATTTATCTGGAGGTGGCGTTGCTGCTGGGTCACTGGGCATGCCGGACTTAGGTATTTCAACGTTAGATGATGTTTTAATTGATATTCGACGCATTACTGACGTATGTGACTTACCACTAATGGTTGATGCTGATATTGGCTTTGGCCCTTCTGCTTTTAATGTCGCACGCACGGTAAAATCATTTTACAAGGCGGGCGCAGCCGGGTTACATATTGAAGACCAAGTAGGCGCAAAACGCTGTGGCCATCGCCCTAATAAAGAGATTGTATCGACGCAAGAGATGGTCGACCGCATCAAAGCAGCCGTTGATGCACGAACTGATGACAGTTTTGTCATTATGGCTCGAACCGATGCATTAGCGGTCGAAGGCCTCGATGCCGCGCTGGAACGTGCACAAGCCTACATAGAAGCCGGTGCGGATATGCTTTTTCCAGAGGCAATCACTGAACTTTCTATGTATCAACAGTTTACGAGTAATACTTCCGCTCCCGTATTGGCCAATTTAACCGAATTTGGCCAAACCCCTTTATTTACCCTTGATGAATTACGCAGTGTGGGTATTGCCATTGCGCTATATCCACTGTCTGCGTTTCGAGCCATGAATAGAGCAGCTGAACAGGTTTATACAACGTTACGTAAAGAAGGCTCGCAAAAAAGTGTCATTCCACTAATGCAGACTCGAGAAGAACTGTATCAAAGTATTCATTATTACGATTATGAACAAAAACTGGATGCACTATTTTCCCAAAAGAAATCATAATTTTTAAACACTTATCATTACTCAAAGTTGCATCTCTTCTGTCCCCTACAAGGAATAAATGATGAATGAACAACTTAGTCGTACTGAAGCACCTCAATTTAAACCTAAAAAATCAGTTGCACTTTCTGGTGTAGCGGCTGGAAACACAGCGCTTTGTACCGTTGGACGTAATGGTAATGACCTGCATTATCGCGGGTTTGACATTCACGACTTAGCCACACAATGTGAATTTGAAGAAATCGCACATTTGCTCATCCATGACAGGCTCCCTACGGCAACTGAGCTCGTTGCATACAAAGAAAAACTACAATCCTTTCGAGGGTTACCCGCAAGTGTCAAACAAACCTTAGAATCAATACCGGCGAACGCACACCCGATGGACGTCATGCGTACAGGCGTATCAATGATGGGATGTGTGTTACCCGAAAAAGAATCACACCCTTTTTCTGGCGCTAAAGATATCGCTGACCGCTTGTTAGCGTCACTGGGTTCGATGTTGTTGTATTGGTACCACTTTAGCCACCATGGACGACGCATTGAAACCCAAACGGATGATGATTCGATTGGCGCGCATTTTTTGCATCTATTACACGGTAAAAAGCCCCCTGCTCAATGGGAAAAATTCATGCATATTGCGGCAATTTTATACGCAGAACATGAATTTAACGCATCCACATTCGCAGCTAGGGTTATTGCGGGAACAGGCACAGATTTTTACTCTGCAATGACAGGGGCAATTGCCGCCCTGCGTGGCCCAAAACACGGTGGTGCAAATGAAGTTTCATTAGAAATTCAGCAACGTTATGCATCAATGGACGAAGCGGAACAAGATATTATCGCCCGGGTTAAAAAGAGTGAGATTATCATTGGCTTTGGCCACCCAGTTTATACCCTCGCAGACCCTCGTCATCCCATAATCAAATCTGTCGCCTTACAGTTATCAGAACAAAATCTAAATCGACATCTTTATACCGTTGCAGATCGCATTGAATCTGTCATGAAACGTGAAAAAAATATGTTTCCAAACTTAGATTGGTTTTCTGCTGTGGCTTATCACCTTATGGGCATTCCCACCGCTATGTTTACTCCATTATTTGTTATGGCCCGTACCGCTGGCTGGTCAGCACATATTATTGAACAACGACAAGATAATAAAATTATTCGCCCTTCAGCCAACTATGTTGGGCCTGAAAACCAATTATTTATTCCTATAGAACAGCGTTAAAAGGTAACCTAATGACAACACAAACCGTGCGTTCGCAACAAATTGAATTTGATAAAGTGATCAGCGATATTGTTGATTATGTAATGGATTACCCGATTATTTCTGAGCTCGCCTATGATACGGCTTATCATTGCCTGCTAGACACCCTTGGTTGCGGTATGGAATCCCTTGAATACCCTGCATGTAAAAAATTATTAGGCCCTATCGTCCCGGGGACTATCGTCCCAAATGGCACAAAAGTCCCAGGTACACAATTTCAATTAGACCCTGTGCAAGGCGCATTTAATCTTGGCACAATGTGCCGCTGGCTTGATTTTAATGACACTTGGCTTGCTGCCGAATGGGGACATCCATCTGATAACCTTGGCGGTATTTTAGCTACTGCGGATTGGCTTTCTCGTGAAAATATTGCGAAAGGCAAGCCCCCGCTAGTGATTAGAGATGTTTTGACGGCATTAATTAAAGCGCATGAAATTCAAGGCTGTATCGCATTAGAAAACGCCTTTAACCAAGTTGGGCTCGACCATGTTATTTTAGTCAAAGTGGCCTCAACTGCGGTTGTTTCTCATTTATTGGGCTTGGAAAGAGAGCAAATTCTCAATGCGGTCTCCCAAGCATGGATTGATGGGCACAGTCTGCGTACCTACCGCCATAGCCCCAATACAGGGTCTCGCAAATCATGGGCTGCTGGTGATGCAACATCTCGTGCGGTTCGGCTCGCTTTAATGGCTCAAAAAGGGGAGATGGGCTACCCAACGGCGTTAACCGCTAAAACCTGGGGTTTTTACGATGTTTTATTTAATGGGCAACCACTGCGTTTTCAACGCCCTTATGGCTCATATGTCATGGAAAATGTGTTATTTAAGATTTCTTTCCCTGCTGAGTTTCATTCCCAAACTGCAGTAGAAGCTGCGTTACAACTCCATCAAACCCTCGAAAAACTAGGAAAAACGGCTCAAGATATTGAGTCGATTGCCATACGTACCCATGAAGCTTGTATTCGTATCATTGATAAAAAAGGCCCATTACATAATCCGGCAGATAGGGATCATTGCATCCAATATATGGTCGCTGTCCCATTAATTTTTGGTCGTCTAACGGCCGCTGATTATGAAGACAATGTTGCTAAAGACGAACGTATTGATGCATTACGTGCAAAAATGCATTGCACAGAAGATGTACAGTTCACCCAAGACTATCATGACCCTGAAAAACGCTCGATTAGCAATGGGTTAACTATTACATTGAAGGATGGGCAAGTGCTTGATGAAGTTGTTATCGAATATCCTGTTGGCCACAAGCGCCGCCGTAAAGAGGGTATGCCATTATTATTAAATAAATTTAGAGTTAATTTAGCAAGGCAATTCCCTGAGGCTCAACAAATTCGAATTCTAACAGCCTCTCTCGATAAACCAATGCTAGAAAAAATGCCCGTTAATGAATATATGGATTTATTTGTTATTTAAGTCTAAAGCAATTATTAGCGAGCAATTCAATTCAGCGCCTTAATATTGAGGCGCTGAACATTCACTGAGGTATCAAAAAACAAATTGGTAGCGAGTTTGGTTTCGGTACACTTGTTGAGGAAACGCAATCGAACTGTATTGTTCTCCCCACTCTGAATGGTTAATGGCATCCGCTGGAAACTGAGTTGCCAACACTACCCCTGAATAAGGGACATACGTTCGAGTTTTCCCCGATGTTGCTAGCAGGTTATTTCCACTATATACATGTAATGCAGGCTGTGTTGTTGCGATATTGAGCCATACATCCCCATTTGGCGCCCCCAGTGTTGCCACTGTCTGCTCACCGTCGGTTAATGCATCGTTTAATATAAACCCATGATCATACCCACCAACGCGGTGCTGCACATCGTCTTGTAAAAAATCTCGGCCAATACGCTTGCTTTGGCGAAAATCAAAATTGGTTTCAGCCACGTTATGCCATTCGCCCGTTGGAATACCGTCCATATCTGTCGGCAAGAATTGGTCTGCACCAATATATAAATCATGTTCCAAAGCCGTTCTGACCGAATCTTCCCCCGCTAGGTTGAAGTAGATGTGGTTCGCGAGGTTAACAGGGCAAGCTTCTGTCGATTGATAAGTATGGTGAATAACGACTTGATTATCTTCTGTGAGTTCATAGCTCACCTCAACCTCTAGCCGACCTGGAAAGCCTTGTTCACCGGCAGGAGACACTAAAGAAAAAATAGCCTTCTGGGGAGTTGGCTGAAAAATACCCCATATACGCTGGCTAAAATTATGCTTTCCACCATTCAAGCAGTGTACACCTTGGTTATTCGCAAGCTGATAACGCTGTTCATTTAACGTGAACTGTGAATTATTTATACGGCTAGCGACTCGCCCAACGGTTGAACCAAGGTATACTCCTTGTTCCATCTGTTTCGCCATATTGGGTGAACCCAAAACAACATCTCGTTTACCTGTTACTAATGGAAGTATACAGCTAACCCAACTAGCGCCTAGACTACTGAGAATAATCTTCATGCCATTTTGATTTGTAAGGGCAATAACCTTTGGGGCGCGAAATATCTGACATTGTTCTTGAGTTAACTGCATTTTTTCCTCAATCATTCAATAATTACTATAAAGAGCTGCTTGCTATATTTGCCCTTTACGTTGGAAAAATACTATATTGTGCCGTGCTGAAACAACATATTAATTTTCACCTTGTTATCAACTAGGTGCAATAATTAATGGAGCCTTTTTACATAATAGCTTGCAATAAAAAACCGAGCCACTTTTATGCTCGGTTCTTATCGGAAAATAAAATCAACCTATAATTAATGCTTAATCTCTTTGTCGTATGGGTCAAGGTGTGTCATGACATCCAAAATTAATGGGTTTTCCATCAGCTTTTTACGCACATTTACCGCAATCTCATGGCCAACAGTAATACTCATATTTCCATCAAGCTCTAAATGTACATCTACCAATAAAAAGTCGCCTGACTTACGTGTTTTTAAATCATGATACCCTGATAATTCACTGATATTATCCAAAATAGAACGGATTTCCTGCAAAGTTTCTTCATCTGCACCTTTATCCATTAAATCTTGCATGGATTGATTGGTGAATTTAAACCCCATCCGAAAAACAAATGTCCCCACAATCAATGCGGCCAGTGGGTCAAAAATTTTAAATCCGCACAAGCTACCAACAATACCAATAGCCACCACTAAGGAAGAAGCCGCATCAGAACGAGCATGCCATGCATTCGCCACTAACATACTGGAGTTCACTTTTTTCGCGACATGCAGCATATAGCGAAACAGCCCCTCTTTTGCGACTAAAGCAATCAGTGCGACAATCAATGCAATTGAGTGAACTTCAGGAATTAACTCAGGTTTCAGTAATTTTTCAATCGCTGACCAAACCATTCCCACACCCACAATTAATAAAATAATACCTAATATTAATGACGCACCATTTTCATAACGAAAATGGCCATATGGGTGGTCTTCATCTGGCTTTTTGTGGCTTTTCTTATTCGCTATCAACACCACAAAATCAGCAACCAAATCCGATAATGTATGAATACCGTCAGCTACTAACCCGGAAGAATGAGAAAAAACGCCAACAATTATCTGCCAAATCGATAAGAAAATATTTACGACAACACTGACTAATGTGCTTTTTTTTGCGGCTTTAAATTTTATTTGTTGAATTTCAAAATCACTTTTTTTCTGTGCTGAAGCATTATTCATAGTCATAAAATGGGTTCTTTAATGAAAAACAAAACAATTATCATTCAAATAATACATTTAAATCAATTAGTTAAATAACTTACCGCAATATTCGCATATATTTTATTAAAAGTCTCTGTGTGATTTGTAAATAACACAGAGAGTTGATAATAATTATTCTTTCTTTTCAAAGAATAAGTTATGTCATTTTTAGATTATCGCCATAAATGCGCACGTTATAGCATTTATTACTTTTCATTTAACTTATAGTATATTGTAGATAACCTTTTGTAATTAATTTTAAATAATACGAAAATGAGGTAGCTATGTATAAAAAAATCCTAGTCCCTATTGATTTGTTAGAAGATGAATTAAACCAAGAGATCATCAAACACGTTGAGGCACTAGCGCAACTAAGCTCAGCCGAAATTCATTTTCTATCCGTTATTCCGAGCCTTGAGTTATTTTTTGGTATTGAAATTGCCGCATTACCAGAAAGTAACAAAGATTCCGCGGAACGCTCAATCCTTGCAATGCGTGCATTAGAAGAAGTCATTAAAGACATCAAAGTTGCTGATGAACGGATCCACTGCAAAATTGGTATTGGTTCAGCTAAAGATGAAATCTTAGATTATGCGCAAGACATTAGCGCAGATCTCATTGTTGTTGGCTCTCATCACCCAAGCACTTCAACCTATCTATTAGGTTCAACAGCCTCTGCAATCGTGCGTCATGCGAAAACATCTGTTTTTGTTATTCGCTAAATTGGTTCTATAAAAAATGCCGCTAAATGCGGCATTTTCTTGAATATTTATTTTGTAACTGAATCCATTAAGTTATCGTCTGTAGACCAGATACGATATTTTACTTGCATATCTTTCGGAGCATAAACCACAATCGGTAATTTGCTGTTATAACGCACAAATGCATCATCACCTAATTGAGTTGTCACAAAACGGTCTTTTGCAGGTTCAGAACACCCCATCATAGTAGATGCAGGGCCTTTTACTTCGTCAAGTTTATAATAATCATAACCCCAGCCTTCCAACGTCTTTCTGTCTAGGTCACCCATAAACCATTGGCGGTTACAATCTGCTTTGATCGTTTTTCCAATAACTAACTCAACCATAAAATCATTTTCATTTTGTTGCTTGGTTAATTCAATCACATGACGAGTCATACCCGATTCTGCTTTTGGGTATGGCGCGATCTTTTCCAAATCCTCCGTTGCGACTGCACATGATGAAATTAATGCCGCTGCCATTACAGATAAAATCGCTTTTTTCATTATTTATTCCTATCTAGAAATACAAAATCAATTTTAAAAACCAGAATTTCATACATACTAAGTCATTTACACCGTAATTATCACTATAGATGATTCTTAATTACAAAAATATAGATAACCCGGGTAAAAACAATGTAATACTACTTAATTCTAGTTGAAAGATCATAAAACTAATAAAAATTATGTAAATTACAAGCTATTGGGATGTACAAAATGTACGCTCTGTTTATACTGAATCTGAGGCTTAATATATTCTGAGGAGGTAGTATGTTATCAGCAGATCAAGATTTAGTTTCAAAATTAATCTCTACGCATCCCCGTTTTCAAACGCTTTATGAAAAGCATCATCAACTCGACAAAGAAATCAGTAAATTAGAAGGCCCTTCTGGTGCTGGTTACAATGAGCATGTCGCTAAGCTAAAAAAAGAAAAATTACATCTTAAAGATGAAATGCAAAAAATAATGCTCTCGAGTCAATAGACTATCACGATAACAACATGTGTTGTTTTTCTAACATGATGAAAATAAAAAGATTAGCTAACACCCTAAAAAATGACGATGTTCTATTGTTCATTTAGTACCTAGCTAAGTATTTTTCATTCAACTAAAAGAGGGTAATTTTTACCCTCTTTTTTGTTACATTGAAAAACTCTTTATTTTGTTGAGCTCCATCAATAAAAGTAAGAATACATTATCATTAACTCGCTATCCTCATATAAAGTTGTATATTAAATGTATGTTTGTTTTTTATAGAGACTTATTTTATGGCTGGTAAACGCATTCAACGTGAAATTAAAACGATTGAAAAAATGATAAAAATCTATGAAAAAACCTACCCCGCTCCCATAGAATCGCCTAATTTCTATCAAGAATTATTTTCCTATGCCGTTAATAGGTTAGAGAAATGCCGATATGGAGAAGAAAAACCAGCTTGTAAACAATGTCCAATCCATTGTTACCAACCCAAAATGCGAGAGCAGATGAAGCTAGTTATGCGCTGGGCTGGCCCTAAGATGCTAATCCATCACCCAATACTAGCTGTACGCCACTTACTTGATGACCGTAAACCCGTTCCTGACTTACCAGCTAAAGTGAATAAGCGAACAGCTAAAAACATGGGTCATGATGAGTGAAACCCTAGCTCAAATTGACACCCTCTATTTGAGGTTTCAAACAAAACACAGCATAAGGAGAAAAATAAGGCATAGGTAGGCTGAAAAATGATGAATGAAAAAGTAATAACATTTGAAATTATGCATAAAAATACATATTTGAAATGCCTATCAGAGCAATTGTACAAACCTATCATTATAAAAATGAGATACCTGTCGCAATAAATCCGCTATCCAGCCCTATCTTGATAAACTAATATTATCGATACGATAAACATAATAAATAACTCAAGTTAACAATTATTTATTACATAAATAATATTAATCAATGATGGTTTTAACGAATTTTAATATCATCATTAACATAGCTAAAATTCACATTACTATACTAAAAATGACAATTGAGCAAAAAGTAGAAAAAAAAACGCCTGTTATGCGTAAAAAACGATAACATATTAACAACCGACTAATTTTAGTATTTTAGATTAATAACCCAAACTAAAAAAAATAATAAAAATAAAAAACTAAACAAACTTTTTTTAACACTATAAATACCGAGCTAAAACTAAGAAAAGATCGGAAAAAACATATTTGGAAACATTTATTTATATTTAGAATTACAATGTGACACAAAATTAATCGATTTATATAATTTCAACCATACTAATAACACCCATGCTTTATATTACCAGATGGAAATTGTTGAATATTTTATTTTGAAATTATATTTGAAATACAATTAATGAAGGTATCGTCATGCAAGTAATAAATTCACCGAATCAATACGTAATTAAACAGATAAACATTAATAGTCACGCATCTCATAATATCATCGACTTAGAAACCAAAGGGCTTTTGATCATAGAACAAGGCTCTGTGTTACTAGAAACCCCAGCTAACTCACAACACTTAAATGAAGGTGATATTTTATATCACAAACAAGGGGCTTACTCCTTGCAACTCACCGAAACCACAGATTGCAAATTACTTTGGATCCCCTTAAATGATGATTTCTTGCGTAACTTCATCTCCAATCATGGTGCAGAGTTAAGCGAAATAGACCGTAATGAAGCCTTACCATGTGATGTGATTAAATTTAATTCATCTCCTATCATTGATGAGATCAAAGCAAGCTTAAATGCATTTATTAATAATGAATACCCTGACGTCATCTTCACACTCCGAGTAAGCGAATTATTATTATTACTCAGCTACAGTGAACAAGGAGCTCTATTGTTATCTAATTTTAGGCAGCTGAGTAGTCGCCAAGTTGAGCGTTTGCAGTTATTTATGGAAAATAATTATCTTAAAGAATGGAGACTAAGTGAATTTGCACGTACTTTTGGTATGGGATTAACAACGTTTAAAGAATTGTTCAATACCGTTTATTCAACCTCACCACGCTCGTGGATTAGTGAAAAACGTATCATGTATGCACACCAGCTATTAATTAACACGACAATGAGCATTGTAGAGGTTTCAATGGAAGCAGGCTTTTCCAGTCAATCTTACTTCACCCAAACTTATCGAAAACGATTTGGATACACACCGAGTAGATCAAGAATAGCAGCTTAACCGCTCAGCAATCTTCGAACTCATGCCCTGTCAGTTATAGAAATATAATCTGGCAGAAAGGCAAGTCTCAGTCCCTTCCGTTACACAGCCATATTCACTTCTTAGACTTCTTAAATTTCTATAATCCCTTCAGATTGATATATCACAAAAAAAGGTAATTCGCCTTTCAGTGACAAATTACCTTTAAGATGAACTCAGACAAAAGCTATATTATTTTGCTTTGATTATTTTTAAATCAATGATTGACATGGAGTTTGGTGGCACTTCTCCTGGTATACCGTCAACACCATACCCTCCTTCAGGTTTAATATAGACTTTAACCATACCCCCTTCCCCTGCTCGTTCTACAAAGGAATTTAATGGCGTTGGTAACTGACTATAAGGTAATGTGACCGGGTTTTGGTCGGTGTACAATACCGTAACCTTACCATCCGTTAATTGCTCTCTCATAATAAAAGTCACGTCTTTGTTTTTAACATCTTTTATAGGAGAACCTGCTTGAATGATTTTATAGTAAGTGTTGCTATCGAGCTTACTGTATTTTTGAGCGGTGATTTGCTCAATAATTTTTTGGTTTTTCTTCGCATTTTCTGCGGCAACCGCTTTTGCATCTTTGCTAGGTGGAACTCGCCCTGCCAAGCCAGTATTCGGTTTTGTGCCACTTCTCGCTTTTAATGCATCATTTTCATCTTGTAACTGAGTTATCAATCGGTTTAATTCCATAATTTGTGATTTTAAAGTTTCATCACTCGAAATGGATTTACGCGAATCTAGCTCTGTTTGTAATTTTTTCAACTTCTCTTGTGCTGATGCCAACTCTTTTTGAGAATTAGTTTTTAAATCACCAAGAAGTTTATTCGTCTCTGTCAGTTTTTGCTCAATCTCAGACTGTTTCTTTGTTTTAGCCGCAATATCGCTTTCAAGTTTACTAATTTTGTCTTCTTGGGACTTAGCCTGTTTAACAAATTGCTGGTTTTGCTGCTCAAGTTTTTTCTTCTCACTTTCCTGGGCAGTCAGTGCATCATTAATTGATTTTTTCTCAGATTCCAACTTAGCTAAAGCGGCTTCTTTCTGTTTCAATAATGCAATTTGTTTATTTAAGTCTGTCGTTAACTCTTTGACTTGCTTGTCACTTGCTTGCCCTATTAGCGCCGTTTGTTTTTCAACATCTTTTTGTAACTTCAACAGATCCGCATTGGCCTGTTGCAATTGTTTTTGAGCATCAACAAAATTCTGTTCATTTTGCTTTAAGTTTGTTTGTAATTGTTCCTGTTGCTTTTGGCTCTCAGCATATTGTTTTGATAATGTATTTTGTGCTGCTTGCTGCTCAGCTAACTGTTTTTTCGCTATTGCTAATTCTGACTCTAACGCCACTTTCTGAGCTGCCTTCGCGGTCTGCTCGGCTAAAGAGGCTTGAATTTTATCTGCTTGTTGCGCTTTTTGTTGCAGCTCGGCAGC
>NZ_JAMPNW010000028.1:0-57009 GCF_028479545.1 Providencia sp. PROV201 | reverse complement strand
ATTTGCGGCCTATTTATATATCTAAGATAAGTTCTATAACCCTAACGCATACTTCAGCGCCAGTTTTTTTGCTTCTCCGGCGCGCTGTGCCGCCATCAACCCAAGATTCCTAACTATTTTCAATCCCGGTAACTTTTCACTAAATGCCATATAAAACACATCCATTCCAGCTTGCATAATTAAATTATCAGGCAAACGACGGCGTTGATAACGTTTTAATACATCAAGGGAATGCCAAGGCTGTATGTATTCACGCGCGTAAACCACTTCTTTCAGCAGAGCATCAACATCTCGGTAGCCTAAATTCACCCCCTGCCCCGCTAATGGGTTGATGGTATGGGCTGCATCGCCAATCAGTGCTAATCCGTCCATCACATATCGACTTGCATGGTGGCGGGTCAGTGGAAATGCCCCGGAAGCTATCGCCGTAATCGGCCCTAAACGTTCAGGAAAGGCTTCAGAAACCGCTCCAGTTAACTGTTCCATTGACATACCTTGTAAACGCCTAATCTTTGCGGGACTGTCATACCAGACTAATGAAGCCCAATTATCATACAGAGGTAAAAATGCCCTAGGCCCTGAAGGGAAAAACTGCTGCCATGTTTTATCTTGCTGAGGCTGCTGTGTTTGAATGCTAATTAACATGCATGATTGGCGATACTGCCAGCCTCGGCTGCCAATCCCTGCCATTTTGCGGACTTGCGAGTTCGCACCATCGGCGCCGACGACAAGCTTAGCCTGCAAAGTTCGGCCATCATCTAATGCTAACATCCACTCTTTTTGCTGCTTAGATTGATATAAATTGATAAGTCTCGCAGGACAGACAAGGTCTAGATTGCTGTATTTTTCACATTCTTGCCACAATGCAAGTTGTAACACACGGTTTTCTACCATAAAACCGAGTTCAGGCAACCCAAGGCTCTGAGCATCGAAAACCACATTGCTATCGGGCTCTTCCCATGTTTCTAACTGGCGATATGGCGCACTCCGCATTGCTTTCACATGTTGCCAAGCACCTAATTGTTCCAACAATTCAACAGAAGCGCGGCTAATCGCAGAAATACGAACATCAGGAGCACTTTGTGAGTCAAAGGCCGCAGGTTGTGCTTTTTCAAGCAAAGCGACTCGCATGCCTTCTTGAGCAAAGCCCAATGCTGCTGCCGCGCCAGTCATACCTGCGCCAACGACGACAACATCATAAGATTCGATTAATTTATTCATACGTTCGCTACTATTTACTGTTTAATAAAGGTCTCTGTTTAATAAAGATTATTATTTGATAACAGTGACCACGTTGATAAAGGTATTGTACCGAAAAATGATGATTCTCACAGGAAATATAGGCATTGAAGACTTAGAGGTCATTGGTTTCCCTCTTCTTTATAACCTTACAAATAGTGTATTTTACTGAAAACACTTTAATTTGCACAAAAAACAACCACAATTTTGCAACATCCTCTGGTCACTGATGCCGCAAATGAATACAATACGTGCTAATTTTAAAACAATAGGCAAATTGCCTGCCCTTAGATTTCGTGTAGTGATATTATTTTAAATATCTTTGCATTTATCCCATCATACAATGATGTCCTTAATCAAAATGCATGCGACTTCCCAAATATAAAGGGTAGGACTTTGGATTTACAACGCGTTTCGGAGTCCATTACACTAGCCGCTTCGAAAACACCGGATATACGACATGTCGACGAATAAAAAGCTATACATTAAAACTTGGGGTTGCCAGATGAATGAGTATGACTCATCCAAAATGGTTTCTTTATTAGAAAATACCCATGGTTATCAACTCACTGAAGTTGCAGAAGAAGCAGATTTATTACTGCTTAATACCTGTTCAATTCGTGAAAAAGCACAAGAAAAAGTCTTCCATCAACTTGGTCGTTGGAAATTCTTTAAAGACAAAAACCCTGACATTATTATTGGTGTAGGCGGCTGTGTCGCTTCACAAGAAGGGGATTTTATTCGCCAACGTGCGCCAAGCGTTGACATCGTTTTCGGCCCGCAAACGTTGCACCGTTTGCCTGAGATGATTAACCAAGTTCAAGGTACGCGCAGCCCAGTTATCGATATCAGCTTCCCTGAAATTGAAAAATTTGATCGGTTGCCAGAACCTCGTGCTGAAGGCCCAACCGCATTCGTTTCGATTATGGAAGGCTGTAACAAGTATTGTACTTTCTGCGTAGTGCCTTACACCCGTGGTGAAGAAGTTAGCCGCCCTTGTGATGATATTCTATTTGAAATCGCGCAGTTAGCTGCACAAGGTGTACGTGAAGTTAACTTGCTAGGTCAAAACGTGAATGCCTACCGCGGTGAAACCTTTGATGGTGAAATTTGCTCATTTGCAGAATTACTGCGTTTAGTCGCGGCTATCGATGGTATCGACCGTGTGCGCTTTACCACTAGCCACCCAATTGAATTTACTGACGATATCATCGAAGTCTACCGCGATACCCCTGAATTAGTCAGCTTCTTGCACCTCCCAGTGCAAAGTGGCTCAGACCGCGTCCTGACCATGATGAAACGTGCACACACCGCACTCGAATATAAAGCCATTATTCGCAAACTGCGTGAAGCACGCCCTGGTATTCTAATCAGTTCAGACTTTATCGTGGGCTTCCCCGGTGAAACAACCGATGACTTCGAAAAAACCATGAAACTGATTGCAGACGTGAATTTTGATATGAGCTACAGCTTTGTCTATTCCGCACGTCCTGGCACGCCAGCAGCAGATTTACCTGACGATGTAACTGAAGATGAGAAAAAACAGCGTCTATACTTACTGCAACAGCGTATTAATCAGCAGGCGTTAAGCTTCAGCCGACAAATGGTGGGAACCGTTCAACGTATCTTAGTTGAAGGAACATCACGTAAAAACGTCATGGAGCTGTCTGGACGTACTGAAAATAACCGTGTGGTAAACTTTGAAGGCACACCGGATATGATCGGTAAATTTGTGGATGTCGAAATTGTGGATGTCTATACCAACTCATTACGCGGTAAAGTCATTCGTACAGAAGACCAAATGGGTCTTCGCGTTCATGAATCGCCAGAGTCTGTTATTGCACGTACCCGTAAAGAAGATGAGCTAGGTGTTGGTAGCTTTCAACCCTAAGCCGCAACCATAGGATATTCAGTGACCGAGACAAAAAATTTGCAAATCGCAACACAAGAGATCTTTCTAGAACCCGCAGATAACCAGCGTTTAATGAGCCTCTGCGGGCCATTTGACGATAATATCAAGCAGCTAGAACGCCGTCTTGCTATCGAAATTAATCGCCGTGATAACCGTTTTAAGTTATCGGGTAAGCCACTGAATGTTCAAGCGGCAAGCAAAATTTTGCGTCAACTGTATGTCGATACCGCGCCCGTGCGCGGTGTGATCCCTGATATCGACCCTGAAAACATTCACTTAGCCATTATGGATAGCCGCGTTTTAGAGCAATCTGCCGATAGCGTTCCTGACTACGGTAAAGCGGTGAATATTAAAACTAAACGTGGTGTGATCAAACCACGCACCCCAAATCAAGCGCAATATATCGCCAATATTTTAGACCATGATATAACGTTTGGCATTGGCCCTGCGGGTACAGGGAAAACCTACTTAGCGGTCGCAGCGGCTGTAGATGCGTTAGAGCGCCAAGAGGTTCGTCGTATTTTGCTCACCCGTCCAGCGGTTGAAGCAGGCGAGAAACTGGGTTTTTTACCGGGAGATCTCAGCCAAAAAGTCGACCCTTACCTACGTCCACTTTATGATGCGCTATTTGAAATGTTAGGCTTTGAAAAAGTTGAAAAACTGATTGAGCGTAATGTTATTGAAGTCGCGCCGCTGGCCTATATGCGTGGCCGTACGTTGAATGATGCTTTTATTATTTTAGATGAGAGCCAAAACACCACCATCGAACAGATGAAAATGTTTTTAACACGTATTGGCTTTAATTCCAAAGCGGTTGTGACGGGTGATATTACTCAGGTTGACTTACCTCGCGGTAGTAAATCAGGGTTACGTCATGCCATTGAAGTGCTTTCTGAAGTGGATGATTTAAGCTTTAATTTCTTCCACAGCGAAGACGTGGTTCGCCATCCCGTCGTTGCAAAAGTCGTCATGGCTTATGAAGCATGGGAAGAACAAGACAATAAACGTCGCCAACAATTACGTGAAGAAAAAGAACAACAAAAGCAATTTGAAAAGCAGGAAAACCTATAAATGAGTGGCATTGACATCATTCTCGATTTACAAATTGCGTGTGAAAACCCTGATGGTTTACCTTCGGAAGCCGAGTTTCAGCGTTGGTTAACCGCTGTTTTACCTAAATTCCAAGCGCAAAGTGAAGTCACTATTCGGGTAGTTGATGAGCCTGAAAGCCATCACTTGAACTTAACCTATCGTGGCAAAGACAAACCGACTAACGTGTTGTCATTCCCCTTTGAAGCTCCGCCAGAAATTGAGCTGCCTTTGCTCGGTGATTTAATTATTTGTCGCCAAGTCGTTGAACAAGAAGCTATTGAGCAACAAAAAACGGCAGAAGAACACTGGGCGCACATGGTTGTTCATGGTTGCCTTCATCTTTTAGGCTATGATCATATTGAAGATGATGAAGCTGAAGAAATGGAAGGTTTAGAAACCGAAATTCTCGCTGAATTGGGCTATGAAGACCCATACCTTGCAGAAAAAGAGTGACCTAACTATAATTTTTTGAGATGTCTTTCTTATAGAAAGCATTACTTTACAAAAAATTGACGGTTATTTTGCAGATAAACCGTCAATTTTATGCTAAAAAAGAATCCAGTAAGCTGTTTTTATTAACTAACCTAAGCTCCAAATACTTTAACTTGGGCTACTTTTGCACCAAGTGCAGCCAACAACGCTGCAGTTCGAGATACGACGAGTGAATACTCTAAATAATTCGAATTGCAGCTAGGCGGCCAGCGAGGCTTATCCCTAGAAGCATACACAAGTATGTGACTAGGGTAAGTGGGTGCAGCCAACAACGCTGCGGTTCGAAGTATGACGAGTATTTTTTTGAGGAATATTAAATTAACCGCCATGAGCGACGATAACTCTTCGAGTAGCGATAACCCTGGTCCTAAGAAAGGGTTCTTTGCACTGTTAAATCACCTATTCCATGGTGAACCTAAAAATCGTGATGATTTAGTCGAATTAATCCGCGACTCTGAACAGAACGATTTGATCGATCCTGATACCCGCGAAATGCTTGAAGGGGTAATGGATATCGCGGATCAGCGCGTACGCGACATTATGATCCCGCGTTCCCAAATTGTTACCTTAAAACGTAATCAAACGCTTGATGAGTGCCTTGATGTCATTATTGACTCTGCTCACTCACGCTTCCCTGTTATTAGTGAAGACAAAGACCATATCGAAGGGTTATTGATGGCAAAAGATTTACTGCCATTTATGCGTACCGACGCAGAGCCTTTTAGCATCGATAAGGTATTACGCCAAGCGGTTGTTGTCCCTGAAAGTAAGCGAGTAGACAGACTACTCAAAGAATTCCGCTCTCAACGCTATCATATGGCTATCGTGATCGATGAGTTTGGTGGCGTTTCTGGTCTAGTGACCATTGAAGATATTTTAGAGCTCATCGTAGGCGAAATTGAAGACGAATATGACGACCAAGACGATGTTGATATTCGTCAACTCAGCCGTCATTCATATTCTGTCCGAGCCCTTACACAGATTGAAGATTTCAATGAAGCCTTTGGGACTCATTTTAGTGACGATGAAGTCGATACCGTCGGTGGCCTCGTTATGCAAGCCTTTGGACACCTGCCTTCCCGTGGTGAAGTCATCACGATAGATAACTACCAATTTAAAGTTGCTATGGCTGACAGCCGCAGGATCCTTCTGCTTCACGTAAAAATCCCAGACGACGCGCCAGTTCCAACTTTGGAAGAAGAAAAGACTTAATGAACTCAACGTCTATTTATCAAAGTCAGCGGTTGCGGTTACTACTGGCTTTAATTTTCGGAGCCAGTGGAACACTGGCTTTTTCGCCTTTCGACATCTGGCCTGCCGCACTGCTTTCTATCCTTTTCCTCCAACTACTGACCTTGCAGCGTACAGCCAAACAATCTTTTGCTATTGGCTTCGCTTGGGGATTTGGCTTATTCGGTAGTGGTGTTAACTGGGTTTACGTAAGTATTGCCGATTTTGGTGGCATGCCGGGCCCTGTAAACGTATTTATTGTTATTTTATTAGCCGCTTACCTTGCGCTTTATACTGGCCTATTTGGTGGTTTACTGGCTAAGCTTGCTCCTAAAGCCAATATTTGGCGTTTCGTTTTTATGGCGCCAGCTCTCTGGCAAGTCACTGAATTTCTGCGTGGTTGGGTATTAACTGGCTTCCCATGGCTACAATTTGGTTATAGCCAGATTGATGGGCCGATGAAAGCACTCGCCCCTATATTTGGGGTAGAAATGATCACATTGCTTTTATTTAGCATTAGTGGTCTGTTAGTACTCGCTATCCTACGTCGCAGCTTTATCTCGCTCGCTGTTGCTGCTGCCTTAATTTTTGCCCCATTAATCGCCAAAAATGTACAGTGGTTTACCCCCCTTGAAGGCAAGAAAATGGAAGTGGCATTGGTTCAAGGCAACATTCCCCAATCAATGAAGTGGGAAGCCAGCTTCTTACAAAAAACCAAAGACACCTATATGGAGCTCTCTCGCCCTTATATCGGAAAAGCGTCTTTGATTATTTGGCCTGAATCAGCGGTGCCTTCTGTTGAGCTCGATAACCAAACGTGGCTTAAATCTCTCGACCAATTATTGGCAGAGTCAAACACCCAGTTAATTACTGGAATTGTGGATGCACGCCCGATAGACGGTGAATATACTTTTTATAATACAATCATTGTATTAGGAGATAAAAACCCGTATTTATATCCATCTAAAAACCGCTATAACAAACACCATTTAGTGCCATTTGGTGAATATGTACCTTTAGAAGATTTGCTGCGCCCTATCGCACCATTCTTTAATTTGCCGATGTCAGGTTTTAGCCGTGGCGATTATGAGCAAGCGCAATTAGCGGTTGGTAATATTCATCTAACTGCCGCTATTTGCTATGAAATTATTTTAGGTACACAGGTCAGGGATAACTTTAAACCTGATAGCGATTACTTACTTACCGTCTCCAATGATGCATGGTTTGGTCAGTCTATCGGCCCATGGCAGCATTTCCAAATGGCGCGCATGCGTTCATTAGAATTGGGACGCCCATTATTACGTTCTACCAATAACGGGATAACTGCGGTGATCAGTGCAGATGGCTCAATACAAGATATGCTACCTCAATTTAAAACAGCGGCGCTTGCCACTGAAGTCACACCAACAACTGGACTAACACCTTACGCACGTTGGAGTCATTATCCGATGTGGGGAGTGGTCGTTATATTTGGTATTCTCGGTTTTGCTATGAATAGGCGCCAAAAATAACGATATTGGCCCCACCTCAGTACCTATCAATGAGGTGGGGTAATTGACTATGCAACCAGTAACCCTTGTAGATCCGCAATTTTCACTGTCACAATACAACCTGAATTGAATTGTAAGAAATCATCTTCAATGCCATCGGAAAAAATAACACCGTTATGGGGCATTAATGATTCAACGGCTAACGGGCTCCCTGGCTCAATCGTACCAAATACCCATCTCGTTCCTGTTGTTTTACTTAAAAATGGCTCCCTAACACTAAACTGTAATTTACTTTCTCCCCAGCCAAATCCTTTTGCCAACGGATGATTATTTCCCCCCATAATTGCCTGCGCACCCGCTAAAATAGATTGAAACCAACCTGTTGACCCAAGTCCTGTCGATATAATAATGCCAGAGGATGATTGAAACTCTTGCTCCCCATTCCAATTTAATAAATAACGTGCCGATGTGTGGCTTTTCGGACCAATAAATAAATCGTTCACCGCGAGTAGCGATTGCCCGTCATTGGTCGTTGCCTGGGCGAAAGTCACCATTTTTTGCTCTATTTTTCCTTTTAAGGTATTCATCACCACTTCCTGCAATTGGCCTATTTCAAAAGGAAGCAACTGACCATCCCACCGTTCAGGATCTGGATTAATAGCGATAACGGGTTGTCCGTTTAAGTACTTCAAGGTGTTCGCCACTAAACCATCTTGGCCAATCACGATAACAATATCGTGTTTAGAAAATTGGTAACTAGGTAATAATTTTCGTTCCAATAATTGAAATCTACCTAATGATTTCAATATCGATTCGGCTTGTATTAATTGGCGTTGATATAAGTCATGTTCATTTAAGTAGTCACTCACCTCAACATGGTTGTGTTCCAAGTAAAATTTAGCTTGAGGCCAAGTATTAAAGCGCTCAATCAATTCCTGCAAACGTGTTTTACGCATCACTAATACAAAACGTACGTCATTATTCCTTTGCATTATTTACCCCCTTTCTTCATTAGCTGGCCAAATAAATCAGGCGATATATTGAGCTCACCAATCTTACCGGCATTTTGTGCTAATGATTCGAATGCCATCGCCATCAATTGTTCTGGTCCCATTTTTGCTAACGCTAATGCTTTTAAGTTTTCCACCGGTAATTGGCTATAGGCTTTCATTTTAGATTCAATAGAGTAAGCATCTGCATCCGACTGTATGCGTTGGTTTTCAACACTAAGCGCAACCAATTCATTGCGTTTTGCTTCTGCATTCACTTGTGCGATTAACTCCTCTTGCTCGATTTCTGCTCGCTCTCGCAATATTTTCCGCTCATTATCAAGGCGCGCCTCTTCAATTTGTTGTTCTTTGGCTTGAACAGATAAGTCGGTTTCTAATTCCGCTTCTTTGATTGTGCGCTCTTGTTCGACAGAAAATTTGCGTCTTGCATAAATGGCATCATCAGCCTCTTTCAGTATGGATTCTCTCGCTTGTGCTTCTAATGCTTTAAGCGTTTCAGGTAACGGTGCAATGGCTGAGATAGAAACATCCAAGATTTCAATACCTAGAGACTCTATGACCGCCTGCACAGCGAGTTGCTGGCTCACCAAAACAACTAATGATTGGCTAATTAATAATGCGTCCCGCAGTGAAGTGGTTTGTATTTTGGCTTGGATCACGGTTTGAGCCGCTCGCACGACTCGATCATTTAATTTAAGGGGGTCTTCTGAAGCGTAACTTTTCCCGTCCTTAGATAAGTTAAAATTTAAGACATCCGCTGTTTTTTCGGGCTGTTTTACCTGAAAAGAAATTTGCCCTTGAATACGTAAACTTTGGAAATCAGCTGTTTGTAAATTAAAAATAAATGGGGCTTCTTGTGCATTCAATGGAAGCGCCGCAATGGACGTTTTATCGGAGTTATACCAAAAACTGAGCCCCTTACCTTGCTTACGCACTTTCCCATTCACTGATTGAATAACAAAAGTCGATGAGTCTGCTTTGAAATATTTAAAGTTAATCATAGTGGATCCCTCATTATTGTCTTTATGACCTTAATTAATTATTGTCCTATAGACATTAATTAGTCAAGCAATAATTGTCTTAATGACATTAATTATTTTTTAGCGTATAGTTTATTCATCAATGCCAATCAGACTTTGAGTGATAACCAAATGAATGAAAAAGAATTTTTAGCTCACTACGATAGAAAAAAATTTCTATCACCGCTTATCACTGTCGACGCTGTAGTATTTACCTATCATGAAAACACGCTGAAAGTATTACTTGTCGAGCGCGCTAATTTTCCTGAAAAAGGAAAGTGGGGGCTGCCGGGTGGTTTTATTGATGAAACAAATGATAAAAATTTAGAAGAGACTGTTTTACGTAAGCTGAAAGAAAAAACGGGGGTTATTCCCCCCTATGTTGAGCAACTTTGTACAGAAGGAAACCACCAACGAGACCCTCGAGGCTGGTCTGTCACTGTTTGCTATACTGCTCTAATTGCTTACCAAGCCTGCGAAGCGCATATTGATACAGTGGATTCTGTAAAATGGGTCTCTATTGATGAAATTGATCAACTTTCTCTTGCATTCGACCACTTCAAACTCTATCAACAAGCGAGAGAACGTCTGAAGCAAAAATCACTCTACTCAATCGTTCCAGGTTTCGCACTCCCTGACGTTTTTACCTTAGCTGAGCTACAACATGTCCATGAAGTTTTGATTGGTAAGCCTTTGCAAAATAAATCGTTTAGGCGCCGACTCGAACAAGCGGATTTGTTGATTGATACCGGAGAAAAACGCCACGAGCGCGGCCGTCCCGCTAATTTGTATCGTTTAAAACCACAATCCGCGGATTACCGTTTTATTCGTAATTTAGAATTTTAGTAATTGATATGCCTGATAAATAAATATTATCAGGCGCTCTAATGAATGCTATTGGCAAATCGCAGGGGTCACAATATAGGTAAAAATGAGTTTGTTAGACTTATGATAATTATGCGTAATACCTTCGGGGAACATTTCATGCAATATATCCATGCCTGCATTTTTATCACAGTAGTTGCGGTTTAAAATCTCACGCATATTTTGCTGCCAGCTATCACCTTCCAATATGTTGTCAGGGATCCCTTTGATAGTATATTGGTAAAATAACATGCCATTTTTAGCAGTCACTTCCGTCAATAGTGTTACATCGTCGATTAACATAGGTAAGGATTTAGCCATATCAGACAGAAAAATGCCCCGTAACATCGTTGGGTCATCATCCCCTTTTGCATTAAATGCATTGATTTTATCTTCTGTCGAATTGGCTTTTATTTCATCATAACGCTGTTCTATTTTTGAATTTTTTATCGTTTCTGACGGCTGTTTCGTTGTTGTTTTTTCTTCCACCTCAGGGGAGCATCCCGTAATTAATACCGCACCTAGAAATAATCCAACCACTTTTTTAAACATAACCATCCCATTCACCTATTTTATTATTTATATAGCCGAATGAGTTTACCATAATGATAAATTAAACTTATAGGCAGAAAAGTCCCCTTTTTTAGGTCAAAGGGGATGGTAGAAAGTTAGAAGGATGCCAACCACATACGCATTTTTAGACCATAAGAGCTAGTCCAACCCGATGTAAAGCTAACTAATTCACCGTTATCAATCACCATAAATGTGGGAGTTGCGCTGACCCCAACCGCATTGGAAAGCTGACCGCTGGTATCGTTAATCACAGGAAACGTTAATTCCTTGTTTTCCATTCCCTTGATTAAGCGAGATGTTTCACCTGAGCGTATCGCTACTGAAATAATTGGCATACCTGATTGGCTTAATTCTGATACCGTTGGCGAAGTCAAATTACATACCCCACACCACGTCGCCCAGAAATAAACCAGTATTGGTTTTTCTTTGCTTAACTCAGCTAGAGAAACGCTCTCACCATTCACTAGAGTGTGCTGTTCCAATAATACGGGCGCAAGGGTTTGTGGCTTGCGCCATAAATCCATCACTGTAAAGGCAATAAATAAAATAATTGCCAAAACAATAATTTCTTTAGACCACTTTTTTAGTCTAGACATACGTTTTTAACCACTTAGTTTTCAAATAGCCCAAATTTAACGTATAGGAAAACAAAGCATTTAATCGAAATTAATGCTTTGTTATTAAGTTAAAATGCATTCTTTCCTAATTCGCTAATACTTTTCTAAGTAAATCTTAAGCTTAACTTTATCCTCTAAATAATTCGTGTTGTGGCTAGGCGGCAAGTGAAACTAAGCCCTAGTCACATACATCAGTATGTGACTAGGGTTAGTTAACGAAGCCAACAACGCCACAGCGCGAAGTATGACGAGGCGCAATCTATCCTCTAAATAATTCGCGTTGTGGCTAGGCGGCAAGTGAAACTAAGCCCTAGGAGCATACATCAGTATGTGACTAGGGTTAGTAAACGAAGCCAACAACGCCACAGCGCGAAGTATGACGAGGATAACGAGGATTATTTGAGCTTAGCGAGCTGCTCCTTCACTACCGCCTCAAACTGCTGTGCATCAATAGCACCTGGGATCAGCTCATCACCCACCAATGTTGCTGGTGTTCCATTCACGCCCAATTTTTCTGCCAATATCATATTAGTGCGAATACCATCACGGCTCTTATCACTCGCTTTCAATTTATCGTTGCCAGTAGCTTTGAGAGCATCTTTGATATTTGCATCTGATAGCATGCCCTGTTTTTGCATAAATTTGTGATGTAAAGCTTCAAATGCTTTCGGATCTTCTTGCCACAGTGTCATTGTTAACTGTGCTGAATCCATTGATGTTTGGCCTTTAAATGGTAAATATTTGATTACCACTACCACATCATTTGGATATTTTTTCACAATATCCATCAGTTGAGGGTCGAAACGCTTACAGAATGGGCAGTTAAAATCAGTAAAGTTAACCAAAACTAACTTGGCATCTTTTTTACCGATACGTGGACTGGTTGGGTCATTAAACAGAGCGTCCTGCTCTGCTTTTAAGGTTTCTTTCATTTGAGCTTGCTGTTTTTCCCCTTGTTTTGCTTGCAGGGCAACAATCGCTTCTTCCAAAATTTCTGGGTTTTCAACCAAAGTATCACGCACTAATTTACGCACTTGTGCTTCTTGGTCCGCACTCAAAGGTGCTGCTTGTGCTACTGACCCAATCATTAGTGACGAAAATAAAACAGCTAAAATTGTTTTTTTCATTTTGTGGCTCCTTTGGCCTGATTCATAACGGATATTAGCGATTCACGGTCAAGTATTGTTGACAGTACTTCGCCTTCGGCCAAGTTAGGGCCATAAATTTGATTAAATGGAACAGCAACCTGCCCACGTTTTTGTAAAAATGCCGTAATTTCAGGTGAAGGTTTGGTCCAATCACCACGTAAAGCAACAACATCGGGTTCACTAAGCAGCTGTTGGATATCATCCCTTAGCAGTACATTGTATTTATTTGCCTTACAGGTTACGCACCATTCCGCGGTGACATCAATAAATACACGTTTGTTATCCGCCAGTGCAGCCGTAATCGCTTGTTCAGTCAAAGGTTGCCAATTTACGGTATCTTTAACAAGAGAACGGCTACCGGAATGCTGTTCTTGTGTCATCCAAACAAACCCACCAGCAAAAGCGGCAAATAATATAAATGGTAAGATAGCCGCCCTTACACCGCGTTTTATCGCGATAAAGACCACTAATAGCACTAAGAAAACGACAGCAATCACGGTCGAGGTAGTGACACCAAAATGTGGTATTAATAAGCTAATTAACCATAAACTGGATACCAGCATCATTAACCCAAGAACGGCACGCAGCTTCAGCATCCACATACCAGGCTTTGGTAGTAAGCGAGAAATAACTGGGAAAGCCGCTATAAGTAGCCATGGCAAACTCATACCGACACCTAATGCCGTGAAGATCAGCCACAACTCTTCCATTGGCGCTGCCAGTGCAAAGGCCACTGCGGTGCCCAAAAATGGTGCAGAACAAGGCGTTGCCAGTAATGTCGCAAATACCCCTTGCCAAAAATGGCCACTGTTACCATGACCACCCGCTGTCGCCAAGCGTGTATTGGCCTTACTACCGAGGTTGATTTCAAATAAGCCAAATAAATTCGCAGTAAATAACGCCGTTACCAGCACCATAAAGCCGATAAACCATGGGTTTTGGAACTGAATTCCCCAACCGACAGCTTGTTGACCGACTCGTAATAACGTCATCAAGAGCGCCAGTAACCAAAAGGAAACTAGAATACCGAGAGAGGACAATAAAAACTGACGGCGAATGGTCTTTTGCTCACCATTAGGTACCATCAATACAGAGCCAAGTTTCATTGCTAACACCGGAAGTACGCACGGCATTAGATTAAGGATCAGCCCCCCTAAAAGGGCAAATAGCATCACCTGCCATAAAGAAGCACTGCTCACTTTAGACGCTATCGTGCCAGTAAATGGGCTAACTTGATGGCTAACTTGCTGTGAAATATCACCATCTGCAACAACAAAAGAGAGGGTTTTTCCGGTTAAATCGGGAGAATCGCCCCCCCAATCATCACCGACATCTATTGTTGCTGTTAAATGGTCACCTGATGTTTCTATAACAGGAACGCCTAGTGCCGCCCCTTCAACCACATCAGTGAAAATATTCGGTTGTTCCCACGCGTTGCCTGTGCTTTTCTGCAATTCAATGATTAGCTTATCATTCGCAAAACCAACTTTGGTTTGCTCAACTAAACCACTTGATGGTGGAACTGCACCTTTGGCTTGATTAAATGCCCAAGTAAAGTCAGCAGGAACAGGCTCTGTTAAATCGAGCTCAAACGGATAATCGGTTAAAATACAAACATTACTACACGTTGATAATGTTAACGTACCTTCAAGTTTATCCAACTTTTCATGACTTGTTACTGTAATGGGGAAGGCAATATCCCCCATGTAACCTTGAGTTGAAACACCTGCGACATCAAAGCGCCCTGGTGTTGGCCATTGCCAATCCGTTGCTTCAACAGGTGATGACCACACAATTTCAGGCGCAACGCCCCCTTCACCAGGTGAACGCCAATAGGTTTTCCAGCCCTCATCAAGCTTTACATCGAGCAAAATGTCGACTTTGCCATTTTCCTGCGCCGAACTTAATAACCTAACCTGCGCATGTCGTGGAGTGTTGTCATTCATCCACCCCGTATTCGCAGGTTGCAACCACCCCGTATCCGCAGCATATAAACTGCTCGAAAATAGTGCAAAAAATATAAAAAATGAATTAATTAAAAAACGCATTGTTTCCTCCAGAATAAATTACACAAACCAGTCCCTATTCGTTGTGTGTTAATTCCGAAGATTACAAAACTGTAAGTGTCTTCTGACTCGTGGAGGGGCATGCTTCTCTTCATTATTTGCTCTAGATATAAATAGATTAGTACAAAATAAAGTTAGCGCAGCCAAAGTAAGGAACATAAAGAAGAATGGTTCAAGCACAGCAGGTAACAAAGTCATTAATGACTTGGCGCTCAGTTCACAACTAGAAAGATGCGAACTACTGCTATCAGCTTGTTTTACTTGTGATTGTTCGATATAGGAAAGGTTAGCCCCAGTATTAATTTGCACTTGAGCTAAGACATCTGGCACAAAAAAATTGGCGAGCAGGCGCTCTCCGACGGCACGTTGATTCATACAAATCAATACCATCAGACAGGCGAATATCACTAATCCTTTACCTAATTTTAAATGCCTGTTCATGCGCATCTTGGTATAACTTCCTGAAATAACACTAATTATGCGACTTTGATAACCATAACGATAAAAACCAGTCTTTGACTAATACCGTTACCCCATCTATAAGTTAAATAGAGGTTACATCTTACACAGCAAAACATTCCGTACAAGTACCATCAGCTAACTTTACAAATATTATTTCCTTTCCCACAAACAAACATGCAGTTCCATCAAAACTCGGCACGTAAATTGCTTTATCCAATATATGGCATGATACGAAGATAGTTTGCACCTTAACAGTGCGTGATTATCAATTTAAGACAATATTAAGTGGCTAATCACCATGTTAGTGCGGTAATTCAAAAATTACCCAAATAATATGCGAGACAGCTCCCGAAATTGAAACAATTCGTTTTCATTAATTAACAAATTTAATTACTTTTTAACAACAATAAAACATATAGCGAATAATCGCGGGATTATCTAAATCTGCGAAATATTTGCAAACACAACACTACAAAACCACAGTAATTTAGGCGTTATCTCACGATACCTCCTTAAAATTACAACGGGTTTACACCGATGTTCTAAAGGAGTTGTAACTATGCGTATAAGTAAACTTGTATTATCGATGATGATTTTAGGTGCAACCTGTGCAGTCCAAGCAGAAGAGTTAAACGGCACTCTGAAAAAAATCAAAGACAACGGTGTAATAGTTGTTGGTCATCGTGAATCTTCCGTCCCTTTCTCTTACTATGATAATAGCCAGAAAGTGGTGGGTTACTCGCAGGATTATTCAAATGCTATTGTTGATGCAGTGAAGAAAAAATTAAACATGCCTGATCTGCAAGTCAAACTCATTCCAATTACATCACAAAACCGTATTCCACTACTGCAAAATGGCACATTTGATTTTGAGTGTGGCTCAACAACCAATAACGTAGAAAGACAAAAACAAGCCGCTTTCTCTAACACGATCTTTGTGGTCGGGACACGCTTGCTCACCAAAGGTGACTCTGGTGTAAAAGACTTTGCTGACTTAGCAGGTAAAAATGTCGTTGTGACCTCAGGTACAACTTCTGAAATTCTGTTGAATCAGTTAAATGATGAAAAAAACATGAAAATGCGCATTATCAGCGCGAAAGACCATGGTGACTCGTTCCGTACCTTAGAGTCTGGCCGTGCTGTCGCCTTTATGATGGATGACGCATTGTTAGCAGGTGAGCGAGCAAAAGCGAAAAAACCAGAGATCTGGGAAATCGTCGGCAAACCACAAACTGAAGAAGCTTACGGCTGTATGTTACGTAAAGACGACCCTCAATTTAAAGTGCTTATCGATGAAACCATTGCGAATGCACAAACCTCGGGTGTCGCTGAGAAATCCTTTGACCGCTGGTTCAATCAACCTATTCCACCAAAAAATCTGAACCTGAAATTTACGTTATCCGATGAAATGAAAGCCTTATTTAAAGAACCGAATGACAAAGCATTAAACTAATAAAAAGACAAACAGGGTATTACTGAAGTAAGAATTGCAAGGCGGCCGTTCCCCGCCTTGCATCCTCTTTTACGACAGTATTCGGGAATTTCATTGCCCACAGGAAGTCAACATCATGTCTATTAACTGGAATTGGGGGATTTTCCTTCAGGAAGCCCCGTTTGGGAATACCACCTATTTAGGGTGGTTAATATCTGGCCTCGAAGTCACCGTAACACTTTCTATTTGTGCCTGGATCATCGCATTCTTAGTCGGCTCATTTTTCGGTATTTTACGTACCGTACCTAACCGTTTTTTAGCCTTTTTAGGAACTGCTTACGTAGAGTTATTCCGCAACGTACCACTTATTGTGCAATTTTTTACTTGGTATTTGGTTATTCCAGAACTTCTCCCTCGCTCAATCGGGGATTGGTTTAAAATGGACTTAGATCCTAACTATCAATTCTTTATTTCCTCAATGCTTTGCCTTGGGTTATTCACCGCAGCACGAATGACCGAGCAAGTACGTGCAGCCATTCAGTCACTACCTAGAGGGCAAAAAAGCGCTGCTCTCGCAATGGGGCTCACTTTGCCACAAACCTATCGCTACGTTTTATTACCCAACGCCTATCGGGTAATTTTGCCACCAATGACGTCTGAAATGCTGAACTTGGTCAAAAACTCAGCCATTGCATCAACCATTGGTTTAGTCGATATGGCGGCACAAGCAGGAAAGCTATTGGACTATTCTGCTCACGCATGGGAATCCTTTACCGCAATTACGTTAGCTTATGTCGGAATTAACGTCATTATTATGATTTTGATGACGTTATTAGAGCGCAAAGTTCGCTTACCTGGCACCATTGGAGGGCGGTAAAATGATGTATGAATTTGATTGGAGCTCAATTGCTCCGAGTATGCCCTTCTTAATCGATGGCTTTATTGTCACCGCGAAAATTACACTGACCGCGATAGTGGTGGGGATTTTGTGGGGTACTGTCCTTGCTGTGATGCGGTTATCCACATTCAAACCCATTAGCTGGTTTGCTGCCTTGTATGTGAATACATTTCGCTCCATTCCACTAGTCATGGTTTTGCTGTGGTTCTACTTAATTGTGCCTAGCTTATTACAAAATGTTCTAGGCTTATCACCAAAAAATGATATTCGTTTAATTTCGGCAATGATAGCCTTCTCTCTTTTTGAAGCGGCCTATTACTCTGAAATCATTCGTGCTGGTATTCAAAGTATTTCTCGAGGGCAAGCCTCTGCTGCGTTAGCATTGGGAATGACAAATATGCAAACCATGCGGCTCGTCGTATTACCGCAAGCCTTCAAAGCCATGGTGCCGTTGTTGTTAACTCAAGGGATTGTACTGTTTCAGGACTCATCCCTCGTGTATGTGCTCAGTTTGACAGACTTTTTCCGTACCGCCACCAATATAGGTGAGCGTGATGGGACACAAGTAGAGATGGTACTGTTTGCGGGTCTGGTGTACTTTATTGTTAGTTTTGGCGCTTCTATGTTAGTGAATTATCTTAAGAAAAGGACTGTTTCATGATAACCCTGAAAAATGTATCCAAATGGTATGGCCAATTTCAGGTGCTTACAGACTGCACAACTGAAGTTAAAAAAGGTGAGGTTGTGGTTGTGTGCGGGCCATCTGGTTCTGGTAAATCCACATTAATAAAAACAGTGAATGGTTTAGAACCTATTCAGCAGGGTGAGATTTTTGTGAATGATATTCAAGTAAATAACAAAAAAACTGACCTTGCCAAATTACGCTCTAAAGTAGGAATGGTGTTCCAGCACTTCGAGCTATTTCCTCATTTATCAATCATTGAAAATCTGACATTAGCGCAAGTTAAGGTATTAAACCGCGATAAAAAAGAAGCGGAAGCAAAAGGTTTGAAATTATTGGAGCGCGTAGGTTTATCCAGCCATGCCAATAAATTTCCAGCTCAGCTTTCAGGCGGACAACAACAACGTGTCGCTATCGCTCGAGCACTGTGTATGGACCCAATAGCAATGCTATTTGATGAACCTACTTCAGCGCTAGACCCAGAAATGATCAACGAAGTTCTTGATGTTATGGTTGAATTAGCTAATGAAGGTATGACCATGATGGTGGTTACCCATGAAATGGGCTTCGCCAAAAAAGTGGCTAATCGCGTGATTTTTATGGATGAAGGGAAGATTGTTGAAGACAGTAAAAAAGAAGACTTTTTTGCTAACCCACAATCTGATCGTGCAAAAGATTTCCTCGCAAAAATTCTTCATTAATATTAGAGAGGGAGCTTATTAGCTCCCTCCTCTTATCACTATATTATTAACAAATAAATCAACAACAACGCCCCAGATCCGAAATAGTTCAACAAACCACTACCATTTCACTGGTTTTTTAGTTAAGTTGTTTGGTTATCAGCGTAAAATATCCTGATCCGTTCCCCGAAAAGCAATATCCAGCTTCCCCCGTAGGTTCAGCTAATCAACTATTGTTGTTTTCGGTGTAGATCCGCTATGCTATGCGGATCTAATTTAAGAAAGACATTAATGCTACTTAATGTAGCCTTTACTCACCATAGGATTATCGGTGCCATGCAAGAACAATATCGTCCAGAAGATATAGAGCCTAAAGTACAGCGTCACTGGGATGAAAAAGCAACTTTCAAAGTGACTGAAGACAACAGCAAAGAAAAATACTACTGCCTGTCCATGCTACCTTACCCTTCTGGTCGACTACACATGGGCCACGTACGTAACTACACCATGGGTGACGTTATCTCTCGTTACCAACGCTTGTTGGGGAAAAACGTTCTCCAACCAATTGGCTGGGATGCGTTTGGTCTGCCTGCTGAAGGTGCTGCAGTTAAAAATAATACGGCTCCTGCGCCATGGACTTACGCCAATATCGACTACATGAAAAACCAGTTGAAAATGCTCGGTTTCGGTTATGATTGGGATCGTGAAGTCACCACTTGTACTCCTGAATATTACCGTTGGGAACAATGGTTCTTCACTAAATTGTATGAAAAAGGTTTAGTGTACAAAAAAACCTCTGCGGTTAACTGGTGCCCACATGATTTAACCGTTTTGGCGAATGAACAAGTGGTTGATGGCTGCTGCTGGCGTTGTGACACCCCTGTTGAGCGCAAAGAAATCCCACAGTGGTTTATTAAAATTACCGACTACGCGGAAGAACTGCTCAACGACCTCGACAAATTAGATGACTGGCCAGAGCAAGTCAAAACCATGCAGCGCAACTGGATCGGCCGTTCCGAAGGAACTGAGATCACATTCAATGTTGCAGACCGTGATGAAACCTTAACAGTTTATACCACTCGCCCTGATACTTTTATGGGGGCAACTTATGTGGCTGTTGCAGCAGGACACCCTCTGGCGAAAGAAGCTGCGACAAATAACCCAGAATTAGCCCAATTTATTGATGAGTGCCGTAACACCAAAACTGCAGAAGCAGATATGGCAACCATGGATAAAAAAGGTATGGCTACCGGCTTATTCGTTATTCATCCATTAACCCAAGAAAAGCTGCCAATTTGGGTCGCTAACTTTGTCTTAATGGAATACGGTACTGGTGCGGTTATGGCCGTTCCTGCCCATGACCAACGTGACTGGGAATTCGCTCACAAATATAACTTACCCATCAAGGCCGTTATTGCTGATGCTGATGGCAATGAGCCTGATTTATCCCAAGAAGCGATGACTGAGAAGAATTCCCTGATTAACTCAGGTGAGTTCAATGGATTAGACCACCAAGCTGGTTTTAATGCGATTTCAGATAAACTCGTTTCTCTGGGCGCAGGCCAACGCAAAGTAAACTACCGCTTACGCGACTGGGGCGTTTCACGTCAACGTTACTGGGGCGCACCAATCCCAATGGCAACATTGGAAGATGGTACTGTCGTGCCTGTTCCTGAAGACCAATTACCTGTCATTCTGCCGGAAGATGTCGTGATGAACGGCATTACTAGCCCAATTAAAGCTGATCCTGAGTGGGCAAAAATGACCATTAATGGTCAACCTGCGTTACGTGAAACAGATACCTTCGATACCTTTATGGAATCTTCTTGGTACTATGCACGTTATACCTGCCCACAATATGACGAAGGCATGTTAAACCCAGAGGCAGCAAACTACTGGTTACCGGTTGACCAATATATTGGTGGTATCGAACACGCCATCATGCACTTAATGTATTTCCGCTTCTTCCATAAGTTGATGCGTGATGCAGGGTTAGTTAACTCTGATGAACCAGCAAAACGTCTACTGTGCCAAGGCATGGTGCTTGCTGATGCATTCTATTACACCGGCAGCGATGGCCAACGTGTTTGGGTATCCCCAGCAGATGCCATTGTTGAACGTGACGACAAAAACCGTATTACTAAAGCCGTAGACAGTGAAGGCCATGAACTGGTGTATACCGGTATGAGCAAAATGTCTAAGTCGAAAAACAACGGTATTGACCCACAATTGATGGTCGAAAAATACGGTGCCGATACTGTTCGTCTGTTTATGATGTTTGCGGCTCCACCTGAGTTAACCCTTGAGTGGCAAGAGTCTAGCGTTGAAGGCGCTAACCGCTTCGTTCGTCGTGTTTGGCGTTTAGTGCATGAACATTCCCAAAAAGGCACCACTTCGCCTTTAGATATCAGCGCACTGACACCAGAACAGAAAGACTTACGTCGTGATCTGCACAAAACAATTGCTAAAGTCTCTGATGATTTCAGTCGTCGTTATGCATTTAATACCGCGATTGCAGCCGTCATGGAATTCTTAAACAAATTAGTTCGTGCACCACAAGAAACTGAGCAAGACCGTGCATTAGTCCAAGAGTCTCTCGAGGCTATCACGCTGATGTTATCACCAATCATTCCACACGCTTGCTTTGAGATGTGGAAAGCACTCGGTCACCAAACAGACATCGACTTTGCACAGTGGCCTGTTGCTGATGAAAAAGCCATGATTGACGATACCAAACTGGTTGTCGTTCAAGTTAATGGTAAGGTGCGTGGCCGTATCACCGTTCCGGCTGATGCAACCCAAGAGTTTGTCCTAGACATGGCAAAAAATGAGCCAAGCGTAGCGAAATACCTTGAAGGTGTTAGCATCCGCAAAGTAATCTATGTCCCAGGCAAATTGCTAAACCTTGTTGTAGGTTAATATTAGGTTGTTGGCTGATAAGGAGGCCAGGTGCGTTATCTGATAACTTTATTTTTGAGCCTGGCGGTGCTAGTCACCGCAGGTTGCGGTTTTCGTCTTCAAGGAACAACTCAAATTCCTGAGGAACTGAGAACTTTGCAGCTAAGTTCAAGTGACCCATATGGCTACCTCACAAGAGCGCTCAGGGAGCAACTACGGCTCAGTAACGTGAAGGTTCTCGAAACTGGAAGTCCGAACATTCCTATTTTGAAAGTCATTGGTTCGACTGAAAACACAGAAACTGTATCCGTTTATCAAGATGGTAAAGCCGCGGAGAAACAGTTAACACTGGTGATGAATGCGCAGGTTTTAATGCCTGATGGTGCAATATATCCATTACAAAGCCGTGTTGAACGCACTTTCTTCGACAACCCTTTAGAAGCACTTGCAAAAGATGCAGAGAAAGAAATTGTTAGACAAGAAATGCAAGAACAAGCTGCACGTAATATCGTGCGTAAATTATTGCTTGTTCATTCAGCAGAGCTTGAAAAAGCAAAAAACCAAGCGGCTGATACGAATACTCAACCATAATGACGCGTATTTACCCTGAACAGCTGGCCTCTTCGTTACAAGAGTCTCTAAGAGGCCGCTATTTAATTTGGGGCAATGAGCCCCTTCTTCTTCAAGAAAGCCAAGATGCCATCCGAAAAGCCGCACAAGAGCAAGGCTTTGAAGAGCATTTTTCGTTTTCTCTTGAGCAAAATACCGATTGGGATGAGATTTTTAGCCTCTGCCAAGCTCTCAGCCTATTTGCAAGCCGCCAAACTCTGACTCTGTTATTGCCCGAAAATGGCCCTAACGCTGCCATGGCTGAAAAGCTGAACCAACTGGCACAACTACTGCATTCAGATCTCCTTCTTGTGTTACGCGGTCATAAGCTTACTAAAGCACAAGAAAACAGTGCTTGGTTTAAAGCAATTAGCCAAGATGCTATTTATATCAGCTGCCTAACTCCTGAATATCAGCGGTTACCACAATGGGTTTCTAAACGCGCCTACAGTATGCGGCTTTCGTTAGAAACCGAAGCTAA
This sequence comes from Providencia sp. PROV201, assembly GCF_028479545.1. Classification (NCBI taxonomy): domain Bacteria; kingdom Pseudomonadati; phylum Pseudomonadota; class Gammaproteobacteria; order Enterobacterales; family Morganellaceae; genus Providencia; species Providencia sp. PROV201. The sequence goes on along the minus strand of NZ_JAMPNW010000028.1, from coordinate 34,115 downwards.
CCAGCTACTTTGTTACTGCTATGAAGGGAATTTACTTGGTTTGGCACAAGCACTTGAGCGGCTGTCTCTTCTTTATCCAGATGGTAAACTCACCTACCCTCGGGTCGAAAGTGCCGTTAATGATTCTGCGCATTTTACCCCCTACCATTGGGTTGATGCCCTATTGGCTGGTAAGTCCCGCCGTTCATGGCATATTTTAGAGCAACTGCAACAAGAAGATGTCGAGCCTGTTATTTTATTGCGTTCAATCCAACGTGATCTCATGTTGCTTATTACATTGAAACGCCAATCTGCAACAACCCCATTAAAGACATTATTTGATCAACACAAAGTGTGGCAAAACCGCCGAGGTGTGCTCACGGAAGCTTTACAACGTTTAACATTGCATCAATTACAATCTGCATTAATGTTATTAACGCAAGCAGAAATCAATATTAAACAAGATTTTAGCCATTCTCCATGGCCTGACCTGCAGTCACTGTCTATGCTATTATGTGGTAAAGCATTTGCAGAGAATTTTATTCATGAGTAATTCCTTTTCAAAACAACATAACTTGCTAGCATTATTCGGTGGGACGTTCGACCCCATTCACTTTGGTCATTTACGTCCGGTGCAAGCCCTTGCCCAACAAGTTGGTCTCGAAAAAGTTATCTTGTTACCTAACCACGTTCCCCCCCATCGCCCACAGCCAGAAGCGACTCCATCACAACGTTTAGAAATGGTGAAACTCGCGATTCAAAATGCACCTTTATTTGCTATCGATAGGCGTGAACTAGAAAAAAATAGCCCTTCTTACACGATAGAAACACTGGTTGAATTACGCCAAGAAATTGGGCCAGAAAAACCCCTGGCGTTTATTATTGGTCAAGATTCCTTATTGTCGATTAATAAATGGCACGGCTGGGATCACATACTTGATAACTGCCATTTATTGGTTTGTTCCCGACCGGGGTATGCCACACAGTTTACCGACCCTAAAATGCAAAATTGGCTGTTAGAACATCAAACAACAGACCCTATTGCCTTAAACCAAGTAGCGAATGGGTATATTTTTATTGGGGATACCCCACTGGTAAATATCTCTGCAACCGAAATCCGCGAAAAATTAAGCTCCGGTGACTCGTGTCAGGATTTAATTCCAGATGCGGTTCTGCAATATATTCATCAACAACACCTTTACCAGCAATAAGGGATCTCTCTTATTGAATTACAATTAGGGTATGGTTCAAAAATAACTTGCTCTATTAAATAGTTGTCTGGGTATTGAACAAGCAACTGTCGCATCATCGCTAATGGCCGGTTTAACGGTAAATTCCCCGCTAAATAGTCATTAATCAGCCACAATAAGCGTTTTTTCTCATCCTTCGTAGCTTTGTGTTTAAAATAGCCTTGCATATGACTCAGCGCATTAACTTCAATGTTTCTTGCAGGCACCGTTGCCAATATTTCCATTAAACAGGCTTTATATTGATTAAAAAAACACTCAAGATCGGTGCTGCTTTTAATACTCGCCACTAAACGCCCAGTATACTGATAGCCAACTGGAGAATACGCCATAATGAGATATTTATGGCAGCTATGAAATTGAATAATATTGTGATGTGTTAACGCGTGATGTAAGTCATTTAATCGTTGTATCGTATACAATTTCGTCAAAAAGCAGTCCCAGAACACGACATTTTGTAGCTTGTCATCTGTTAATATCGGAATGCTCGCAGGGAATAGTCCCTGTAATTCAGAGAATTGCTGTTTAGAGCTGATAATACCATTAACCTTGTCTTGCATGTCCTCATGGGAGAAATTCGTTACAAATTCAATCATAGAACTCACTTGCTGATGAATACTAGCAGGCAGGTGATTAATCCCTTCAAATATAAAAACTTTTGGTTTAATTATTTGCACAATACGTATCTCATCCTAAAATATTTATCAGGGGAACAGTTTTTAGCGTTATTTTGTAAAGTTAGCACAAACTTCTTGCTCAAATGTACGGATATCCCTATAAATTTCACTCCACAATGAATAAAAAAGAATTTAGCCGATTTTTCTTAAAATCTAGGGTAAAATAGCAAGGCTGTTAATGTGTTTGATTCATTATCAGCGATTATTTTATCTACAAACTACAAACAGTGTTTAACGTGATATTCTGTTTATTTGAATAAAAGGTGAACCTTTTGCAAGGAACTGAACTCCAACAATTTATTATCGATCAGCTTGATGATGCTAAAGCAGAAGATATCATTACTATCGATGTTCAAGGGAAATCAAGTATTACCGATCAGATGATCATCTGTACAGGGACATCAAGCCGCCATTTGATGTCTGTTGCTGACAGGTTAATCGACGCTTGCCGCAAAAATGGTTTAATGCCATTAGGTGTTGAAGGGCAAGGTATTTCTGATTGGATTGTCGTCGACCTTGGCGATGCCATTGTTCATATTATGCAAGATGAAAGTCGTCGTATGTATGAATTAGAAAAGCTCTGGAGCTGAGTTTGAAATTACAGCTCATCGCCGTTGGAACAAAAATGCCGGACTGGGTCCAGACCGGCTTTATGGATTACCTCCACCGTTTTCCTAAAGATATGCCCTTTGAATTAACGGAAATTCCAGCCGGAAAACGTGGGAAAAATGCAGATATAAAACGCATTCTAGAAAAAGAAGGCGAATTAATGCTCGCAGCTGTAGGTAAAGGAAATCGCATCGTCACTTTGGATATTCCAGGCGATCGTTGGGACACCCCGAAACTTGCCGTACAACTCGATAAATGGAAGCAAGATGGCCGTAATGTCAGTTTATTAATCGGTGGCCCCGAAGGCCTTGCGCCTGCGTGTAAAGCAGCGGCAGAGCAAAGCTGGTCACTTTCACCACTTACGCTCCCCCATCCACTGGTTCGTGTCCTTGTTGCCGAAAGTCTGTATCGCGCATGGAGTATTACGACTAATCACCCTTACCACAGGGAATAGTCAGGTTTAAATATGTTCAAAATGGCAATGGGATGAAAACACAACGCACCCCTTTTCGCGACCATACCGCTGAGTCAGTTTTGTTTATCCGCCGAGCGCTCATTGCCTTCGGTGTGATTGTCATTTTAACGTCTATTCTTGTGACGAATTTGTATCACTTGCAAATTGTTCGTCATGAAGATTACCAAACGCGGTCAAATGATAACAGAATCAAATTAGTGCCTATTGCACCAAGCCGTGGGATTATTTATGACCGCCGAGGAACTCAACTCGCACTTAATAGCACGTTTTATCAGTTAGAAATCGTGCCTGAAAAAGTCAGCAACCTACAAGAAACCTTAGATAACCTTCGCAATGTGGTCGATTTAACTGACGAAGACATCGCTAATTTTGAAAAAGAGCGTAAACGTTCACGCCGCTTTACCTCAATTGCACTAAAAACGCAGCTCAATGAAGTCCAAGTCGCTCGTTTTGCCGTTAATCAATACCGTTTTTCCGGTTTAGAAGTCAAAAGCTATCAACGACGCTCTTACCCATACGGCTCTGCATTAACCCATGTGATTGGCTATGTGGCGAAAATCAATGACAAAGATGTCGAACGTCTTGATAAAGAAGGCTTATTACCCAACTATGCCGCTAGTCATGATATCGGGAAATTAGGTATTGAACGCTATTATGAAGACATTTTACACGGTAAAACAGGCTATGAAGAAGTTGAAGTGAATAGTCGTGGTCGCGTTATTCGCCAGCTTCATGAGCAACCACCGCAAGCGGGTCGAGATATCTACCTCACCATTGACCTCGAATTGCAAATTTATATCGAAAAGCTGCTAACCACCAGCCGTGCAGCCGTCGTCGTCACTGATCCGCGTAATGGGGAAATTTTGGCTCTGGTATCGAATCCAAGTTATGACTCTAACTTGTTTGTTAACGGTATCTCCAATAAAGATTATCAAGCACTATTAAATAACCCTGACAGGCCATTGATTAACCGAACAACTCAAGGGCTATATCCCCCTGCATCGACAGTAAAACCGTTTATTTCTGTCGCTGCGTTAAGTGAAAAAGTGATCACCCCCAATACCACCATTTTTGACCCTGGTTGGTGGCAATTACCCGGTTCAGAAAAACGTTATCGTGACTGGAAGCGCTGGGGACATGGCAAACTCAACGTATCAAAATCTATTATTGAATCGGCTGATACATTCTTCTATCAAGTCGCCTATGACATGGGGATTGACCGTATTTCTGAGTGGATGAGCCGGTTTGGCTTTGGCGATTATACGGGTATTGACCTTGCTGAAGAACGCTCAGGGATCATGCCGACCCGTGAATGGAAACAAAAACGCTATAAAAAACCTTGGTATCAAGGTGATACCATTCCTGTTGGTATTGGACAAGGCTATTGGACCGCAACGCCAATTCAAATGTCAAAAGCATTGATGACACTAATTAATGATGGCCAAGTTAAAACACCTCATTTGCTCTACGGTACAAAATTGGGTAATGCCATGGTGCCTTATGAAGACAAAGAGACCAAACAAATTGGCGATGTGAATTCAGGTTTTTGGGAGCTCGCTAAGCATGGAATGTACGGTGTTGCCAACGCACCAAATGGTACAGGGCGCCGCAGTTTCATTGGTACACCATATAAAGCGGCTGCCAAGTCGGGTACCGCGCAAGTCTTCAGTTATGAAACCTATAATGCCAGTAAACTCGCTGAACACTTACGCGACCATAAATTGATGATTGCTTACGCTCCGTATGATAAACCCACTATCGCTGTTGCGATTATTTTAGAAAATGGGGGCGTGGGCCCTGCAGTCGGTGACATTGTGCGGCAAATATTTGACCACGTTCTTCTTGGTGATAACCGTACCGAAGTCGCGGTGTCAGCAACCAATGCAGGAGAAGATCGCTGATGCACAATCCAACGAATAACAATGGGCTATAAAGAATATGACAGACGATAAGAAAAAAAATTCGTTATCCATGCGTCTGCATATAGATGTGCCTATGCTACTGATTATCATCGCGTTGCTTGCATACAGCGCATTTATAATGTGGAGCGCTAGCGGCCAAGATCCTGAAATGATGGAACGCAAATTGGGGCAGATTGCGTCAGGTTTCGTTGTCATGATAGTGATGGCGCAGATCCCCCCTAGAATGTATGAAAACTGGGCTCCTCACCTGTTTATTTTTTGCGTTATCTTACTGGTTTTTGTTGATGTGTTTGGGCAAATAAGTAAAGGGGCTCAGCGCTGGTTAGACTTGGGTTTCATTCGGTTTCAGCCTTCTGAAATTGCAAAAATTGCCGTTCCTTTAATGGTCGCTCGCTTCATGAATAGAGACCTGTGCCCTCCTTCATTCAAAAACACCTTAATCGCGCTCGTCTTGATTTTTGTACCGACATTATTAGTGGCAGCGCAGCCAGACCTTGGTACCTCAATTTTAGTTGCCGCTTCCGGCTTGTTTGTTTTGTTCCTTGCCGGGATGAGCTGGCGGCTCATTGCTGTCGCAGCCATTGCTCTCGCAGCCTTTATTCCATTGCTGTGGTTCTTTTTAATGCATGGCTACCAAAGAGCCCGCGTTATGATGTTATTAGACCCAGAAACAGACCCATTAGGGGCTGGTTACCATATTATCCAATCAAAAATTGCGATTGGTTCTGGTGGGTTAATGGGGAAAGGTTGGCTACATGGCACACAATCACAGCTTGAGTTTTTGCCAGAAAGACATACCGACTTTATTTTTGCCGTGTTAGCAGAGGAACTTGGCTTAGTCGGGGTGCTTATTTTACTTGGCTTATACCTTTTATTGATTATTCGCGGGCTTTATATTGCTGCTAGCGCACAGAATACATTTGGTCGGGTTATGGTTGGTGGTTTGATCTTAATCCTTTTTGTCTATGTATTTGTGAACATCGGTATGGTCAGTGGTATATTACCTGTCGTTGGTGTCCCTCTCCCTTTAGTGAGCTACGGGGGCTCCGCTTTGATTGTTTTAATGGCTGGATTCGGTATTATCATGTCGATACATACACACCGAAAATTCCTTTCTAAAAGTTTATAAAATGAGGCTTAGTATGCGTTTACAATGGATAATGCTTGGCGTCACAGCCGCGCTACTCAGTGGCTGTGTGACAGATGAAGTTAAACAACCTGCCCAAGTGCCAGCCAATGTACCCACTCAAGATGTATTAGGTGCAGAGCCTCATTATGAGCCGTATCATCCAACTGCAAATAATGATTACTCACGTAATGGCCAACAATACCAAATCGTACGTGACCCATCACAATTTAGCCAAGTAGGCTATGCATCCATTTATGGTGCGGAGTCTGCAGGCAATATGACAGCGATTGGTGAACGTATTAACCCAGTGGAATTAACTGCCGCTCACCCTACTTTGCCAATTCCAAGTTATGTTCGTATCACTAACATGATGAATGGCCGCATGATGGTCGTCCGTGTTAATGACCGTGGGCCTTATGTCCCGGGCAAAAGTATTGCGGTATCAAGAGCAACCGCTGACCGCCTGAATTTAATGCCTACGACAAAAATTAAAATTGATGCCATTCAAGTTGCTCAAGATGGTAGCTTGTCAGGAACAGGGACCGTGGGTTCTAATTTTGTGAAACAAAGTTATGCATTACCGGGACGCCCACAATTAGGTTCTGGCCCAATGGGTACCCCTGTAATGGAGAACTTGCCTACGCCAGAAAATACATTGCCCGTTCAGCAGCCAAAAGAACCGATGCAGCCTACTATGCCAGATATGAACCTGCAAACACCAACACCGCCACCAGCAGCAACTACAGCTGAAGAATCGGTGCCAGAACGCGGTTTTCTCGTTCAAGCTGGTGCAATTAGTAGCCAAACCAATGCTCAAAACATGCTGAATGAATTGAAAACGCAGTTTAATGTCCCTGGGCGCCTACAACCCTACAATGGTATTTACCGAGTACAGTTAGGGCCATTTAGTACAAGACAGCAAGCTGTTGAGGTTCAAGGCCGTTTACAGTCTGAAAAAAATCAATCGTCAATGGTCGTTGCGCCATAAAGCGATGCCAACTTAGGTTGCTCACGTCTATTTGGAGCAACCTAAATTCAGGCAATATTGAACTGACAAAAAAATCATTGGTACAGCGCAAAAGTCACTTTTTTCTTACCCCTTTCTTTTGCTAAACTGCGCCTCCTTGTGTTAACCGAATTTCGGATGTAATGGTAAAACCATGAATAATGTCGCTCCATCACGCATCGTGCGTCATACAGTGCTGGGCTCCGCACTCCTTCTTATGACTGCTAATATTGCAAATGCTAATGAAACCTTCCCGAATACATCAATTCCTGCTGCACCCGCGATTGATGCAGAAGCTTATATATTAATTGATTATAATTCAGGCAAAGTTCTTGCTGAAAGTAATGCTGACCAGCGCCGCGACCCCGCGAGTTTGACCAAAATGATGACTAGCTATGTTATTGGTCAAGCAATTAAGTCAGGTAAAATTGGTGAAAATGATATTGTCACGGTCGGAAATGATGCATGGGCGACGGGTAATCCAATATTTAAAGGCTCATCATTGATGTTCTTAAAACCTGGCGATCGCGTTAGCGTATCCCAGTTAACTCGGGGTATTAATTTGCAATCAGGTAACGATGCTTGTGTTGCAATGGCCGACTATATCGCAGGTGACCAAACCAACTTTGTTCAATTAATGAATGGCTACGTGAACAAATTAGGGCTAAAAAACACACATTTTGAAACCGTTCATGGTTTAGATGCGGATGGTCAGTACAGCTCAGCCCGTGATATGGCCCTTATTGGCCAAGCGCTAGTGCGTGATGTCCCTGAAGAATACGCTATCTATAAAGAAAAAGAATTTACCTTTAACAATATCCGCCAAACAAACCGTAATGGCCTATTGTGGGATAAAAGCCTTGCGGTTGACGGTATCAAAACAGGCCATACTAATGCCGCGGGCTACAACCTTGTCGCATCAGCAACCGAAGGCGACATGCGCCTGATCTCGGTTGTTATGGGCGGTAAAAGCAGCAAAGGCCGTGATGCAGAGAGCAAAAAATTACTCACTTATGGCTTCCGCTTTTATGAAACCGTTAAGCCATTACAAGCCAATGTTGACTTTGCCAGTGTGCCAGTCTGGTTTGGTGATGAAAATGAAGTAAAATTAGGTGTCACAGAAGATTTGTACCTCACAATCCCACGTGGTCGCTTAAAAGATTTAAAAGCGAGCTATGAGTTATCAACCACTGAGCTCGAAGCCCCGTTAACCAAAGGCCAACAAGTCGGGACAATTAGTTTTCAGCTTGATGGCAAAATCATCGAACAACACCCTCTAGCGGTGTTAAAAGATGTTGAAGAAGGTGGTTTCTTCAGCCGGTTAATTGACTACATCAAATTACTCTTTCATCGCTGGTTTGGTTAAGACTTGAAACTAAAACAAGTCGTCCCCATATAGTAAGCATTGAAATAGATAAGTATTGAAATAGATAAGTATCGAAATGTTTGTTGGATGAATACTTCTCATTGGCTGGTTTAATACCAGCCAATCTTTTTCAGCCAGCAGCCCAATTTAAAAATTAGGAGTGCCCATGAAAACGAAATTAGGTGAACTGCTTGAGTTCCCATGTCCATTAACCTACAAAGTAATGGGCTTGGCACAGCCTGAACTGGTTGATCAAGTGATTGAAGTGGTACAGCGCCATGCGCCAGGTGACTATAGCCCAGACGTAAAACCAAGTAGCAAAGGCAATTATCACTCAGTTTCTATTACTATTAATGCAACTCATATTGAACAAGTTGAAACCTTGTATACTGAGTTAGGTGCATTAGAGTTAGTGAAAGTAGTGCTTTAATCAAAACTGTATTAAAGACCCACATCAAAGGCCGAATAGTCTGTTGCTATTCGGCCTTTTTCGTTTTGTTCCTCTACTTTAGCGTGGATTACATTTACACCTAAATAACATTTGATTCCATTTTGAATCACATGTTATGCAAGTACCAGATACGATGTTAGCTTGAAGTATGGCAAACATAGGCGTTATACTGCCCGCAACGATAAAGACAACGTGGACACCTAAATTTTGTCAGATAGATGTATAACCATACGCCAACTCGGCCTTGCTCCTTATCAAACTGTTTCTGATGCGATGCATCAATTCACTGAAGAGCGTACCCAAAATACGTGTGATGAAATATGGCTGGTTGAACATCCTCGCGTATTTACCCAAGGCCAAGCCGGAAAAGCAGAACACGTTCTTGCCCCTGGTGATATTCCTGTCGTTCAAAGTGATAGAGGTGGCCAAGTCACCTACCATGGCCCTGGGCAGCAAGTGATGTACGTGATGCTCGACTTAAAACGTAATAAAATTGGTGTCAGAGAACTCGTCAGCGCACTAGAAAATACCGTCGTTAATACCCTTGCCCATTTTAATATTGCAGCGTATCCTCGCCCTGATGCTCCTGGTGTCTATGTTAATGGCGATAAAATTTGCTCCCTCGGATTACGCATACGGCAAGGCTGTTCTTTTCATGGTCTCGCATTAAATATTGATATGGATCTTGAACCCTTTAACCGCATTAACCCTTGTGGTTACAGCGAATTAAAAATGACCCAAGTGAGTGACCTTGCTCCCAAAGTGTCAGTTTCTGATGTTCAGCCTGTGCTAATTCGCCAATTCTGTGACACACTGGGATTTCATATCGCTCAATAATAATGCTATAATTTTTAACAATTTTAAAAAATATTTTAATGAATGGATAACAGCCTCCATTTAGTTTTATTTAGAATTATCACTTATCCATCAGCATAAAAGATAACTGGAACCGTCATATTATGAGTAAACCAATTCAGATAGAACGCGGAATTAAATATCGTGACGCCGACAAAATGGCGCTGATCCCTGTCAAAAACGTTGTGACTGAACGAGAAGAAATTCTACGTAAACCTGACTGGATGAAAATTAGGCTTCCTGCTGACTCCACTCGTATTCAAGGCATTAAAGCCGCCATGCGTAAAAATGGCTTACACTCTGTATGTGAAGAGGCTTCGTGCCCTAACCTTTCTGAGTGTTTTAACCACGGTACTGCGACCTTTATGATTTTGGGCGCTATTTGTACCCGCCGCTGTCCTTTCTGCGATGTTGCTCATGGTCGACCTAATGCACCGGATGCAAACGAACCTGAAAAATTAGCACAAACTATTAAAGATATGGCGCTACGCTATGTCGTCATCACGTCAGTTGACCGTGATGACCTACGTGATGGCGGAGCACAACATTTTGCTGATTGTATTCGTGCTATTCGTGAAAAAAGCCCATCAATTAAAATTGAAACACTGGTTCCTGATTTCCGCGGCCGTATGGATCGCGCATTAGAGATTTTAACCGCAACACCACCAGATGTGTTCAACCATAACCTTGAAAACGTGCCACGTGTTTACCGCCAAGTTCGCCCAGGTGCTAACTATGAGTGGTCTTTAAAATTACTCGAAAAATTTAAAGAAGCGCACCCCGATATCCCAACTAAATCTGGGTTAATGGTCGGTCTTGGTGAAACCAATGAAGAGATTATCGAAGTTATGCGCGATTTACGTCGCCATGGTGTCACGATGCTCACACTTGGCCAATACTTGCAGCCAAGCCGTCATCACTTACCCGTCAAACGCTATGTTAGCCCTGCTGAGTTTGATGAAATGAAAGATGAAGCCATGGCAATGGGCTTCACTCACGCAGCCTGTGGCCCATTCGTTCGCTCTTCTTACCATGCCGATTTACAAGCTAAAGGCGAAGAAGTTAAATAGTCTCAACTGTTTAATTTATAGATGAAAAGGTCTGGTTTATATCAGGCCTTTTTTATTTTTTATAGATAAAAAAACTCGCCCTAGATAGCTAGGGCGAGTTTTCAGCTGTTCGTTTTAATCTTAATTATAAAAATTACAGAGGAATAACGTTAGCAGCAGATGGGCCTTTAGCACCTTCAGTAATTTCAAATTCCACTTTTTGGCCTTCAGCTAAGGTTTTGAAACCATCGCCCATAATCGCAGAAAAGTGAACAAATACATCTTTGCTACCATCTTCTGGAGTGATAAAACCAAAACCTTTAGATTCGTTGAACCACTTAACGTTACCTTTAACTTTAGACATCAAATATTACCTTTAAAATAAAATAGACACACCATCTGTATCAAGCTCAGTACATCAGATTTCTCAGTTACTTGTCTACAACCTAGATCACGAAAATGGACTAAAAAGATAAAAAAATATTATTTATCGATAGAATGGGCTCTGATTTCGACAATAATTCTTAACAATAGTAATTATTACAACTAATAGTATTACTTATAGCTAATTATTTAGCTTTTACTTCTCATGCAAAAGTAACCAATCTTTAATATCTAAGCCCCCTGTATATCCCACTAGTTTTCCATCGTGTCCAAGAACGCGATGACAAGGAACAATTAATGAGATTGGATTACGTGAGTTTGCCATACCGACTGCGCGGCAATAATTGACGGATCCTAGCTTTAATGCCAAATCTTTATAACTCCATCGCTCCCCATAAGGGATCCCACAAAGGTGTTTCCATACTTTTTTCTGAAATTCTGTTCCTTGTGGGTTTAATTCAACCGTAAACGCGGTTCTTTTGTGATTAAAATATTCCTTTAATTCTTTTACGCAAAGCTTGGAATGTTCATTCTTCGTTTCTTTTTCTGTTTTTTCATCAACAAAATAGAGGCTAGTTACTCCGTCATCATCAGCCGTAATATGGATCCACGGTTTAGGAAATTTATCCGGGGTTGCTAAATATTGATGGTACATAGTATCTCCTCAAAAGGACTCAATTACCTGATTGTATATACAGTTATAGAGTAAATTATTTCCACTTTGCAATGATCTTTTTTCTTAGAGTGTCTCTTTGAATCATCTAATACGATATTTTTTTATTTTCAATGTTAATAACCACCTAGCCAACAATTAGAATAATTATCATTCAACATTTCATATTCACTACATATTGTGTGGTTGATAAAACAAAAATCTATATATAGTATTTGGGTATCACGTACCTTATTTCTAATGCTATTAAACATTCAAAAGGTAAATAACATGACTGAGATTACCATTTATAGTAAACCTAACTGCGTTCAGTGTAATGCTACTTATCAAGCCTTAGATCGCAAAGCGATTTCTTACCAAATTATTGACCTCACTGAAGATAGCCAAGCTCTTGAACTTGTAAAAAAATTAGGCTACCAACAAGTTCCTGTCGTTATTGCGGGCGACAAACATTGGGCGGGTTTTCGGCCAGACATGATTAGTCTATTAGCCGCTTAGGTGATGTCATGGAAACGGAATCACTCATCTATTTTTCAAGTCGCTCAGAAAATTGCCATCGCTTTATTGAAAAACTAGATATCCCTGCAACACGGTTACCTATTGGCAATCACAAAAGTAGCCTAATTGCGACAAAACCTTATGTTTTACTACTGCCGACTTACGGTGGCGGTGGAACAAAAGGTGCGGTTCCAAAAGAAGTGATCCAATTTCTTAATATTGAAGTCAATCGCGCACTTATCCGTGGTGTTATTGCTGCGGGTAATACCAATTTTGGCGATGCCTATGCGATAGCTGGGAATATCATCGCGCAAAAATGCCATGTCCCCTACCTATATCGTTTTGAACTTCTTGGTACTGATAAAGATGTTCAGTCCGTTCAACGAGGCCTAAAAACGTTTTGGCAACGTACAAACAACTAGAGTTATTTCAAATGGATAAAATGCAAAATACATCAGATGTCGATTATCATGCACTCAATGCGATGTTGAATTTATATGATAACGAAGGCCGTATTCAATTTGATAAAGACAAAGAAGCGGCTCACCACTATTTTCGACAGCATGTGAACCAGAACACCGTATTTTTCCATGATTTAAAAGAAAAGTTAGACTTTTTAGTACAAGAGAATTATTACGAAAATAGTGTATTAGAACAATATAACTTTGAATTTATAAAAACATTATTTAAACAGGCATACGCTCACAAATTCCGTTTTCAAACTTTCCTAGGTGCCTTTAAATATTACACTAGCTATACACTGAAAACTTTTGATGGCAAACGCTATCTCGAACGCTATGAAGATCGCGTCTGTATGGTTGCCTTAACACTTGCACAAGGGAATGAGTCCCTCGCTAGATTATATGTTGATGAAATCATTACAGGGCGTTTTCAACCCGCCACTCCCACTTTTCTTAACTGCGGTAAAAAACAACGCGGTGAGCTAATTTCTTGTTTTCTTTTAAGAATCGAAGACAACATGGAATCCATTGGCCGCTCAGTAAATTCAGCTTTGCAGTTATCCAAACGAGGGGGTGGTGTCGCCTTTCTGATGACTAACTTACGGGAGCAAGGCGCCCCAATAAAATTGATTGAAAACCAATCCTCTGGGGTTGTTCCTGTCATGAAAATGTTGGAAGATGCATTTTCTTATGCCAACCAACTCGGTGCTAGGCAAGGCGCTGGCGCAGTCTATTTGAACGCTCATCACCCTGATATTATGCGTTTTCTTGACACTAAGCGTGAAAATGCAGATGAAAAAATACGGATTAAAACACTTTCTTTAGGGGTCGTGATCCCTGATATCACTTTCCAACTAGCGAAAGATAACCAGGACATGTATTTGTTCTCTCCTTATGATATTGAGCGCATCTATGGTGTCCCTATGTCTGAGATTAGTGTTACAGACAAATACCATGAAATGGTCAATAACAAAGCGATAAAAAAATACAAAATTAATGCTCGGGAATTTTTCCAAACTTTAGCTGAGATCCAGTTTGAATCTGGATATCCGTATATTTTATTTGAAGATACGGCCAACCGAGCTAATCCTATCGCAGGGCGTATTAATATGAGCAATCTGTGCTCAGAAATACTGCAAGTTAATCGCCCTAGTCTTTATGAAGACGATTTAAGCTATCAACAAATTGGTAAAGATATTAGCTGTAATTTAGGCTCCATGAATATCGCTAAAACGATGGACTCACCGAATTTCGCTCAATCAATAGCTGCTGCCGTTAGAGCACTGAGCGCGGTTTCAGATATGAGTGATATTCGTTCTGTCCCTTCCATTGCTGAAGGTAACCGGCAATCACATGCGATTGGATTAGGGCAAATGAATTTACATGGCTACCTAGCAAGAGAGCATATCTATTACGGCTCAGAAGAAGCGCTCGATTTCACCAATATCTATTTTTATACGGTCACCTATTACGCATTAAAAACGTCAAACCAATTAGCCATTGAAAGAAAAACTGCATTTGTTGGTTTTGAACATTCAACTTATGCCTCTGGTGATTATTTTGATAAATATATCAACAATATTTGGCTACCAAAAACACAAACCGTTCAGGAATTATTCCGACGTTCGGGTATCGAAATTCCAACTCGTGAAGATTGGCAAGCCTTAAAGCAGTCTGTCATTACCTATGGGATTTATAACCAGAACTTGCAAGCGATCCCGCCTACAGGGTCTATCTCTTACATCAATAATTCAACATCAAGCATCCACCCCATTGTCTCACGAATTGAAATTCGTAAAGAAGGTAAAATTGGCCGTGTTTACTATCCAGCTCCTTTTATGACGAATGAAAACTTAGAATATTACCAAGATGCTTACCAAATCGGTCCTGAAAAAATTATTGATACTTATGCCATGGCAACTCAGCACGTTGACCAAGGTTTATCTTTGACTCTCTTTTTTAAAGATGATGCCACCACACGAGATATTAACCGAGCGCAAATATATGCCTGGCGAAAAGGAATCAAGACATTGTATTACATCCGATTACGCCAAACTGCCCTCGAAGGAACAGAGGTCGAAGGCTGCGTATCTTGCACTTTGTAATAGGAAAATATTTATGACCACCAGCACATCTAACACACCAATAAAAGCCATTAACTGGAACCGCATTCAGGATGATAAAGACTTAGAAGTATGGAACCGATTAACCAGTAATTTTTGGCTTCCAGAAAAAGTGCCATTATCTAATGATATTCCTTCTTGGAATACCCTAACTGCTGCAGAAAAACAGCTAACGATACGCGTATTTACTGGCCTCACGCTACTAGATACCATTCAAAATACGGTTGGTGCACCTTGTTTAATGCCAGATGCTCAAACACCTCATGAAGAAGCGGTTTTATCAAATATTAGCTTTATGGAAGCCGTACATGCACGCTCTTATAGCTCAATATTTTCAACACTTTGCTCCACGACTGATGTCGATGATGCATACCGCTGGAGTGAAGAAAACATTGCATTACAAAATAAAGCGAAGATCATCCTATCTTACTATTGTGATTCACACCCTTTAAAGAAAAAGGTCGCTAGCGTCTTTTTAGAATCATTTCTATTTTATTCAGGTTTCTATTTACCAATGTATTGGTCAAGTAGAGGGAAGTTAACTAATACCGCCGACCTTATACGTTTAATTATTCGTGATGAAGCTATACATGGCTATTATATTGGTTATAAATTCCAAAAATCATTAACACAATACGATGAAAATGCTCAAAAAGAAATTAAGGATTTCACATTTTCATTATTATTCGATTTATATGAAAATGAAGTGAAATATACCCAAGAACTTTATGACACAGTTGGTTGGTCAGAAGATGTCAAAAAGTTCCTTCATTACAATGCAAATAAAGCATTAATGAACTTAGGTTATGAAGCCTTATTTCCAGATACTGTCACCGATGTGAGTGCCGCGATATTATCGGCATTATCTCCTGATGCAAATGAAAATCATGATTTCTTTTCAGGCTCAGGTTCATCTTATATTATTGGTAAAGCAGTCAGTACCGAAGATGATGACTGGGACTTTTAACTAAATCGTTAATTTAGTTTATCAATAAAAACAGCTCACAATAAAAATCATACCATGATGAATTATAACAAAATTATTTGTCATGGTATTTTTTGGCTCAATAAACGAACAATTAGGTTCGTTTTTTATATGTATATCTGTTCAATTATTCATTTTTAATGAGTTAATCTGGCCTTATTTCTCAATTCAATCAAGTTTCACTTTATTTTAGATAAATTTAATTAATACATTTACTGTTAATTTCTTTTTTTTCACCCATCAATCCAGCATCTGTTTCACCTAAAAATAGAACAGAGCATGTAATCCCCACATTGATAAATTAAAAGTAAATTATTTTTAAATAAATTCAATCTCACCAGCGAGTTAACACTAACATGAATATTATAGAGGTTATTAGTATATAGCTTAGATATCGATTTTATTTACACTAATAAAATCATTATTCCTCTCTAATTTTTTGATTAATTATACTTAACCTAGGGTTGTCAGCTGATTTTATTATGCTAGGGTTTATTGCTTGCAAATTTTACTAATAACTCAAACGGAGGAATTTAAATTTAATCCATAATTAACTAGCCCATTAAACTAAATATAGGAATCTCTGCCCTAATAATTTTCAAAGGATAATCATAGTTAGGAAGCATAGTTAGGAAACATAGTGTTAACTATCACTATAGAATTCATCACATTCAATATAGGTAATTTATCTTCCATGTTGATTGAAAATTGGGTAAATAATATATGGCAATAAAATTACAAGTTAAAAATTTATATAAAATATTTGGGGATAATCCTGATCAAGCATTTAAGCTATTAGAATCAGGTATGAATAAAGATGATATCTTTGAAAAAACAGGCCTTACCGTAGGTGTTCAAGATGTTAATCTGACGATTGAAGAAGGCGAAATCTTTGTTGTCATGGGACTTTCTGGCTCAGGGAAATCGACCTTGGTGCGCCTCCTCAATCGCCTGATAGAACCAACTAGCGGGCAAGTCATGATAGACGGAGAAGATATTTCCAATATCTCTGACAAAGCACTGCGCGAAGTTAGGCGAACAAAAATTAGTATGGTGTTTCAATCCTTTGCGTTGATGCCACATATGAACGTCATCGATAACACCGCTTTTGGCATGGAACTTTCTGGTATCCCAAAAGAAGAGCGCCATAAGAAAGCCATGAATGCGCTTGAGCAAGTTAACCTTGAAAAATGGGCAAATTCATATCCAGATGAGCTATCTGGCGGGATGCGCCAACGTATCGGGTTAGCCAGAGCACTCGCCAATGACCCAGATATTCTGTTAATGGATGAAGCATTCTCAGCCCTCGACCCACTAATTCGTACAGAAATGCAAGATGAACTGCTCTCCTTGCAAGGGGACAAACAACGCACGATTGTCTTTATTTCCCATGATCTTGATGAAGCCATGAGAATTGGTGACCGCATTGCCATTATGCAAGGAGGCGTTGTCGTTCAAGTCGGCACACCTGATGAGATACTCAATAACCCTGCGAATGACTACGTTAAGACCTTTTTCCGCGGTGTGGATATCAGCCAAGTTTTCAGTGCTAAGGACATCGCACGCAGACGACCAAATGCCCTATTGCACATCGCACCGGGTTTTGGTCCTCGCTCCGCGCTAAAAGTCCTTAACGATGAAGATCGCTATCACGGTTATTTAATTTCTCGAGGACATACTTTTGCCGGTGTGGTTTCTGTTGAATCCTTAGAAAAAGCGCTTCATGAAAAAGCAGGTATTGAAGCCGCAATTTTAACTGATATCGAACCAATTCAAGGTGATACATCCTTAAATGAAGTTATTTCTACAGTAGCACAGGCCCCTTGCGCCGTTCCGGTTATTAACGAAAAAAACCGGTATTTGGGCGTGATTTCAAAAGGAATGCTGTTACAAGCGCTGGATAAGGAGACACCAAATGAGTAAGCAAAATCAAGAAACAACCACTAACCAGCAAGATCCATGGGCTGACACTGAAGTCACTGATACACCAACACAAGGTACTGAAAATATACCAGCTGATGACCCATGGGCAGCGACAAGCTCTAGCGAGACAAATACGTCTGCGGATGATCCTTGGGGCAATGCATCAGACACAACAACACCTGCTGATACCAGTTCGAGTGATTGGCTTGATGCCGCCCCAACAGATAGCATCATACCCGACCAGTTTAATATTATGGATCCCTTCCAGCACACGCTGATCCCCCTTGATTCATGGGTTGCACATGCAATTGACTGGGTTGTCCTCAACTTTCGTCCTGTATTCCAAGGAATACGTGCTCCTATTGATTTCATTTTGAGTGGGTTTGAACAATTTCTTACCTCACTCCCGTCCCCCGTTGCCATTATCATTTTCGCGTTACTCGCTTGGCAATTAGCGGGACGTGCAATGGGTGTGGCCACATTTATTTCGATGATAGCCATCGGAGCAATTGGGGCTTGGTCGGAAGCCATGGTGACACTCTCTCTGGTCCTCACGTCTTTACTATTTTGTATTGTGATAGGACTACCGCTAGGTATTTGGCTAGCGCGTAGTGATAGAGCGGCTAAAGTTATTCGCCCATTACTTGATGCGATGCAAACCACACCCGCATTCGTCTATTTAGTCCCGATTGTTATGTTATTTGGTATCGGTAATGTGCCTGGTGTCGTCGTCACCATAATATTTGCTCTACCGCCAATCATTCGTTTGACCATTTTAGGGATCAAACAAGTCCCAGCTGACTTAATTGAAGCCGCTGAATCATTCGGTGCAAGTCCCCGCCAAATGCTATTTAAAGTGCAATTGCCATTGGCGATGCCAACTATTATGGCCGGGGTAAACCAAACCTTGATGTTAGCGCTGTCGATGGTTGTTATCGCATCAATGATCGCCGTCGGGGGCTTAGGCCAAATGGTCTTACGCGGTATTGGTCGCCTTGATATGGGTCTCGCGTCTGTCGGAGGGGTCGGTATTGTTATTCTAGCTATCATTTTAGACCGTTTTACCCAATCTTTGGGGCAAGATACGCGCGGCAAAACATCATGTCGTTGGTATCAAAAAGGCCCTATTGGGTTAGTTATGCGCCCATTTTGTAAAAAAAACCATTAATCAAAATATCCTCCATTCACCTGAGTGCCATTCACGTGGCACCTAACTTGGCTCTTAACTTTAAAGCCAAGCTCGCTGCGAAAAAACAGAGGGAACAATATAATGAAACATAAAATCATTCTTGCATCTGCACTAACAGCCATATTTACCGTCCCATTAGCAAGTGCGGACGACCTTCCGGGCAAAGGGATAAAAATTAACCCTGTACAAAGTACGATCAGTGAGGAAACGTTCCAAACACTGATTGTGGCGAAAGCCCTTGAAGAGCTCGGCTATGATGTTCAGCCTATCAAAGAGGTCGACTATAACGTGGCTTACGCATCTATTGCGAACGGTGATGCGACTTACTTAGCCACCAGCTGGGTTCCTTTACATAATGCGCAATATGACGCCGCTGGCGGTGATAATGTGTTCTATCGTCAAGGCAACTATGTTGTCAATGCGGCTCAAGGCTACCTTATCGACAAAAAAACGGCTGAGAAATACAACATTACCAATGTTGAACAACTCAAAGACCCTAAAATTGCTAAACTCTTCGATTCAAATGGTAATGGTAAAGCGGATTTAACGGGATGTAACCCAGGTTGGGGCTGTGAAGCTGCTATTAATAACCATTTAAAAGCTTATGACCTAGAAAAAACCGTCGACCATAACCAAGGTAACTACGCCGCGATGATGGCGGATACCATTACCCGATATAAAGAAGGTAAGCCTATTTTATATTATACGTGGACGCCTTACTGGATAAGTGATGTCCTCAAGCCGGGTCGTGACGTGGTCTGGTTAGAAGTGCCATTCTCATCAATGCCAAATGGTGAAAAAACAGATACAGCATTACCTAACGGAAAAAACTATGGTTTCCCACCAAATACCATGCATATTGTCGCCAATAAAAAATGGGCAGCGGATAACCCTGCTGCAGCAAAATTATTTGAAGTAATGAAGCTGCCTATTGCCGATATTAATGCGCAGAATTTAAGAATGCATAATGGTGAAGCATCACAATCAGACATTCAGCGCCACACAAATGCTTGGATCAAAGCTCACCAATCCACTTTTGACGGTTGGGTAAAGGAAGCGCAAGCAGCCGCTAAGTAAGAACAAACAACCCGATTATAACCTTAGCCACCCTAACCGGTGGCTTTTTTGCATCAATGACAAAAAGAAATAAACCAAGGTAATAAATTTTGTTTATAGTAGTCGCCTAGCTAATAATAGGTAATCCTCATGAAACAGACCCAAACTGCAGAGCTAACAACAGGCCTCACTATTTTAATGGCCATTGCCACAGGTCTCGTCGTTGCCAGTAATTACTATGCTCAACCGCTTTTAGACACCATTGCGGGGCAGTTTAATTTAACCACGAATATGGCTGGGTTTATTGTCACCGCGGCCCAACTGGGCTATGCGGCAGGTTTACTTTTTTTAGTCCCGCTGGGAGATTTGTTTGAACGCAAGCGTTTAATTTTAACCATGACCTTTCTTTCGGCATTAGGGTTATTAATTACAGCGCTTTCAAATAATATTTGGCAAATCCTTTTAGGCACTGCCCTGACAGGGCTATTTTCGGTTGTTGCACAAGTCCTGATCCCACTCGCTGCGTCTATTGCTAAACCACATAAACGCGGTAAAGCGGTGGGGATGATCATGAGTGGGCTATTACTGGGAATTCTACTTGCAAGAACGGTTTCAGGCGCTGTTGCTATGGTCGGTGGCTGGCGCGCTATCTATTGGGTGGCTTTTGCATTATTAATGCTGTTAATGATTGTTCTAGCAATTAAACTCCCTCGTTACCATCAAAAAACCAACTTAAACTATTTTCAGCTTATTTGCTCTATTGGCCGACTATTTTTTGGGACCCCAGTGCTTGCGGTACGTGCTTCCCTAGGTGCATTATCATTTGCCAACTTTGGTTTATTATGGACCGCAATGGCTTTTTTGTTAGCCAGCCCGCCATTCAATTACTCCGAAGGGACTATTGGCTTATTTGGCTTAGTCGGTGCCGCAGGCGCACTGATGGCCTCCCAAGCAGGGCATCTTGTCGATAAAGGTAAAGGAAAAATCATCACAACAATCGGATTGGTTTTATTACTATTGTCCTGGATCCCCATCGGTTTAGCTAAATATTCTCTCGTCGCGTTTATCATCGGGGTTTTGGTGCTAGACCTTGCGGTGCAAGCCGTTCATGTCACGAGCCAGAGTACGTTATATCGTATATTACCTGAAGCGCGTAATCGCCTAACGGCCGGCTATATGACGAGTTATTTCATAGGTGGAGCACTCGGTTCCCTGCTTTCAGGTTATGCCTATGAACATGCAGGTTGGGAAGGCGTAGCAGTTGCAGGAGCAATTTTGACGACCCTAAGTTTAATCATTTGGGCTATTGGCATTCGTTTTGATCCCATCATCACCATAACTGATGACTAGTTATTACTCATACTGGCATCAATGCATTTTGAGAGAACGATTTTTGAGGTCTCATAAATAGATAAAAAATCATAATACATTGAAGTTATGTGCCTCAATCTTATCTACCAATATGTTGAAGTAGTAGACCGTTTATCATAGAACCAATAGTTATCAACTGTAATAATAAACAAAGTAAATATTAGTGAATGACACAGTTAAACAAATACAATGACTCTTTAAGAAGGTAGTATAACTGTTAAAATCTCAAATTACTGTTACGTCAAATAATGTTTTAATTATACAAAAATAGGTAGTTATACTTATGATATAAGTGTATCTATCTAAGTTGTAATTATTGGGTAACAAAAAAAATGGTATTGAGTTAATGTCATGTGATTATATATTGTTTCATATGATTGAAATTAGCCTTTAATTAAGTGTTGAATTGGTTATTTCGCAACCAAAAGTGACACTATCAGTATAAAATAGTTAGTACGCTATACTAAAATAGGTAAATTACATTCATAAAATTTATGAATCATGTATCATTATCAAAATAAAATCGGCGATATTAATTAAGTACAATTGCTAATTCTATCTTTTAATATACCATTTAGATGGTTGATGACAGTTGTAATCTTACCAACTGAAACTAATAAGGTATCCCAATAATGGAAAGTTCATTTACACCTACTGAAGAGTTACTCAATACTCGTGTAGAACAGCAAGATTCACGTGAAAGCCCTATTCCGTATCAAGAAATTCTCCTAACACGCCTATGCATGCATGTTCATGGGAAATTACTTGAAGCGCGAAATAATATGTTAAGGTCCCAAGGTATTAATGAAACACTATTTATGTTGCTCATGATCCTTGATACAAAAGACTCCCGCAGTATTCAGCCATCTGAACTCAGTGCTGCCCTTGGTTCCTCACGAACCAATGCGACACGCATTGCAGATGAACTGGAAAAAAATGGTTGGATTGAACGCAAAGAGAGTCACAATGATAGACGTTGCCTTCATCTACACCTCACAGAAAAAGGGACTGAATTTTTAAATGGTCTATTACCACCTCAGCACAGCGCATTAATTGATATTTGGTCTGTTTTAGATATTGATGAAAAACAACAACTTAATACGCTAATGCGTAAATTACTGACAAAACTGGATACTATAAAAGATTGACCATAACTTTTGTAAGGTTAATGTATTTGAGCCATTCTTAAGCTCAACGGTGAAAAAAAACTTTTCAGCCAATAATATATCATTATCCTTTCACCCTTATGCTTTACGATATCCCATCAAACAGCAAAATCATTTGTAGTCTCAGTTTCCAGTGGTTAACACCTAACTACTGGAAACAACCGTGATCCTTATCCATAGAAATGGAGAAATACGAGTATGAGTTCCCCTGAGGAAATGCAACAAACGCAAACTCCCCAACGAAATAAAAAAAGACAACGCAAAAGTGCGCTTATCTTTTTGACACTATTATTTATTATTATAGGCGTTGGCTGGGCGGTCTACTGGTATCTCGTTCTTCGCCACTATGAGTCAACAGACAACGCTTATGTCGCAGGAAATCAAGTACAAATACAATCCCAAGTTTCCGGGAGCGTCATGACGGTCAATGTGGATAATACCGATTTTGTGACAAGTGGCACCGTTTTGGTTGAACTCGACCCACGTGATGCAGAGCTAACTCTAGATAAAGCAAAAACAGAATTAGCAAACAGCGTCCGTCAGACCCGCCAGCACATGGTTAATAGCCGCCAGCTCCAAGCCAATATTCAGGTAAAACGTTCTGAATTAAACCGCTTACAGAATGATTTAAAACGTCGAGAAGTGTTAGGCAGCAGCCATGTTATTGGTAAAGAAGAACTGCAGCACGCTAGAGAAGCCGTTGTCAGTGCTAAAGCGGCATTAGACGTGGCAATAGAACAATATAATGCGAATCAAGCCATCGTTCTAAATACCTCAATTGAAAAACAGCCAGCTGTAGAGCAAGCAGCGACCCAAGTTAGAAATGCTTGGCTGACTTTACAACGAACGAAAATTGTCAGCCCTGTTGATGGCTATGTTTCTCGTCGCAGTGTACAAGTAGGCTCACAAATCACCCCTTCAACACCGTTAATGGCTATTGTCCCTTCCGAGGGGATGTGGATTGATGCGAACTTTAAAGAAACACAACTTGCAGATATGCGTATCGGCCAGCCAGCGAAGGTCACGACTGACTTTTACGGTAAAGATATCGTATTCAGCGGCACTGTTGTGGGACTTGATATGGGAACAGGTAGCGCATTCTCTTTATTACCTGCACAAAATGCCAGTGGTAACTGGATCAAAGTAGTCCAGCGCCTTCCTGTGCGCATTTCCTTAGATAAAACTCAGCTTGAAGAGCATCCACTACGTATCGGTTTATCCACCGAAGTAACAGTTGATACGTTAGATAAAAACGGCAAAGTGCTTTCTAAAGGGATGCGTGATACACCAGCTTACCATACCGCTGCATTAGCTGTGGATATGTCTCCTGCAGACAAAATAGTTACTGAGATAATTAATAATAACCTAGGAAATCAATAGGTGGAGGTGCAATCGTGACGACAGCACCTTTAACGGGATCAAAACTCGCCTGGATGACGATTGCCCTTTCGTTGGCAACATTTATGCAAGTTCTTGATTCCACAATTGCTAACGTAGCTATTCCGACCATTGCTGGAAACTTAGGGGCATCCAACTCACAAGGGACATGGGTAATAACCTCTTTCGGTGTTGCCAATGCCATCTCCATCCCTGTCACTGGTTGGCTAGCGCGTAGGATTGGTGAAGTCAGGCTATTTTTATGGTCTACAGGCTTATTCGCTTTAACTTCATGGCTGTGCGGTATTTCTGGCAGCTTAGAAATGCTGATCTTATTCCGTGTTTTACAAGGTTTAGTTGCAGGGCCGCTCATTCCTTTGTCTCAAAGCTTGCTGCTTAATAATTATCCTCCCGCCAAACGCAACATGGCCCTCGCCCTTTGGTCAATGACTATCGTTATTGCTCCTATTTGCGGACCGATTCTTGGTGGTTATATTAGTGATAACTACCATTGGGGCTGGATATTCTTTATCAATGTGCCATTTAGTATTGCGATTATTTTTGCCATCATGCGTACCTTAAAAGGCCGTGAAACTAAAATATCCATTCAGCGTATTGATACTATTGGTTTGGTACTATTGGTTGTCGGTATTGGTGCTTTACAAATCATGCTTGACCAAGGCAAAGAGTTGGATTGGTTTAACTCGACTGAAATTATCGTCCTAACCGTTATTGCCGTTGTCGCAATTGCCTTTTTAATTGTTTGGGAGCTCACCGACGACCATCCTGTCATCGACTTGTCCCTGTTTAAAGAACGCAACTTTACGATTGGCTGTTTGTCCTTAAGTCTCGCTTACATGCTCTATTTTGGGTCGATTGTACTACTGCCGCAATTGCTGCAAGAGGTTTATGGCTATACGGCGACCTGGGCTGGGCTAGCCTCTGCTCCTGTAGGGTTATTACCGCTACTGATTACGCCAATTATAGGGCGCTTTGGTAACCGAATTGATATGCGTTACTTAGTTACATTCAGCTTTATTATCTATGCCGTTTGTTACTATTGGCGTGCTTATACTTTCGAACCTGGAATGAGTTTTGCCGAAGCCGCATGGCCGCAATTTGTGCAGGGCTTAGCTATCGCTTGTTTCTTTATGCCTTTGACAACCATTACATTATCTGGCCTACCACCAGAAAAAATGGCCTCTGCATCTAGTTTGTCCAACTTTACTCGAACCTTAGCTGGAGCAATTGGGACATCGATTACCACAACTATGTGGACCCAAAGAGAGTCAATGCACCATGAAAACCTTGCTGAGTTTGTTAACCCATACAACCCAAATGCCCAACAGATGTACAGTGAGCTGGCGAAAATTGGCATGAATGAGCAGCAAAGTGCAGCCTACCTTGCTAAAACCATTACTGACCAAGGGCTGATTATGTCAGCCAATGAGATATTTTGGCTCTCAGCTGGAATTTTTATCCTACTGATGGTGATTGTCTGGTTCGCTAAGCCACCATTTGGGGCGGGGTCAAAAGACGGTGGCGCTCATTAATGAGCCCATCCCACTAAGTCGTCTTGATGACAGATATCAAAAAGCCATACATAGCAGGAAACACATCCTTTTATGTATGGCTTTAGATATCTTATAACGGAAAAGTATTATTTAACTTGGTTTTGTTGCCACCACTGCGCCAACATAATTCCCGTTGCAACAGACACGTTCAAGCTTTCCACTTTACCTGTTCCACCGATATACAGGCTCATATCACCTTGGTCCCACGTGCTATCACTTAAACCATCACTTTCTTGGCCTAAAACTAATACCATTTTGGCAGGTAACTTCGCTTTTGCGAGATCTTGGCTGCCTTTATGGCTGGAAGTCGTCACAATGGTATAACCCGCTTTGCGGAATTTATCCAAAGTATCCGTTAACCCATCGGCATCAATCGCTTTAATGTGCTCAGCACCACCTTCTGCGGTACGAATTGCCGCACCAGACTCCAGCATGCCAGCATCCTGCAAAATCACACCTTTGATACCAAAGTGCGCACAACTACGCATAATACCGCCCAGATTATGTGGATTTCCCACATCTTCCAGAGCTAAGACGCAGTCATTACCTGTCGCTTGCTGCAAGTAAGCATCTGCACTCATACCACCGCGTTTTTTGATGATAAAACAGACGCCACCATGATGTTCAGTTCCCGATGCTTTCGATAACTCTTCGTCATCGACAACATGGTAAGCCTTGCGATTTGCAGCCATCCATTTTAGCGCATCACGAAAACGCGGCGTGACAGATTGCAAGAACCACGCGCGAACAATCGCATCAGGGCGGTTTTTAAACATGGCTTGGCATGCATTCTCACCATAGATACGGGTTTCTTCTTGGCGCTGCTTACGCAACTGTTCCGGGTCAATTTGACTCTTACCAACAATTCCGCCATGGTCATTCGCTAACTCTTCGCTATCTGGCTTAGAAACAGTGCGCCAAGGTGAACGCTCACGAGGTGCATCATTACGGTTATCGGAGCGACGACCTTCACGACCGCCTTCAGGGCGACTTGAGCGACCACCACGATCTTGGCGAGCACCATCTCGTCTATCGCCACCACGTTTGTCATTACCACGCCTATCGTCACGGCCACCGCCTCGGCGTTTATCATTACCTGTATTGTTGTCCTGCTCTTCACTGCGGACATACATCACTTTTACTTTGCCGTTTTTACCACTAAAATCATTCGAGTCGTTCATCACTATCCCCTACTAAGCTATGGCGCGAAGATTACATGATGTTGCATGGCTACGCTACCGATTCACTCTATTATCTCATCTAAAAGTTATTGAATATACTTCTATCGTATAGAAATCGTTTTGCGTACAATATGCGCCTTCATTTTAGGCCTAAAAATATAACTCAACATGACTCCGAATGCCGTTTATCACCTGCGTCAACAGCGCCTCGCATTATCGACTAAACCGTTTAAAGCGCGGGGCTGCCGAGTAAAACGTTGCCAATATTGCTTGTTACCTATTCCACAGTGCCTGTGCCAAGACACCGTATCGTCACAAGCAAAAAGCCAATTCTGCTTAATTATGTTTGATGGCGAAGTATTCAAGCCAAGTAATACGGGAAAATTGATTGCGGATGTTTTATCCGACACTTTGGCCTTTCAATGGTCAAGAACAGAGCCTGATGCGCAACTACTGGCGGCATTGCAAGACACTACAAGGCAACCTTACCTTATTTTTCCAGAAAGCTACGCTCAAAATGAACGTGTCGTGGTCAATGAACCTACTTTGTCGGATAAACCCGCTTTATTTATTTTACTCGATGGGACCTGGCCAGAAGCACGTAAAATGTTTCGTAAAAGTCCTTATCTTAATGATATTCCAATGCTTTCAATTAATACCAAAGCAAGAACGGATTATTTACTACGTACGCCATCAAGGGAAGAACAACATTGTACCGCTGAGGTAGCTGCTACCGTTTTAGAACTAGCGGGAGATTTAAACGCGTCAAAACAACTATTTAGCCACTTCAATCTTTTCCGCCAAAAATATCTTGAAGGAAAACCACATCACCCTATTGCACAGAAGCTACTTACCGAATCCCACCTCTAACTATTTATTGGTACTGTTTTCCGCTTTCTTTTCGAGCCCAGTACCATTAAATGACAACTTTTAGATCGTCGTGCTAATAAAACGTGAACGTGCTTGTATAAATTAATTAAACTCACTAGATAAACTAGCGCAATCGCAAAGATAAGGCATAGTATTCATAAGTATTACTCAGCCAATTTTTATCTATTGGACGCCTATCTCGTTCAGCAAAGCAAAGGGTTATCAACCATGGGTTTAGTCAGTCAGTTAGAATCTTTATTCAGACCAAAGTCTATCGTTGTCATTGGAGCATCTGAAAATCCGGGCCGTGCAGGTTCGGTTATGATGAAAAACCTGCTTACCAGTGGCTTTAAAGGCCCTATTCTGCCTGTTAACCCAAACCGAGACTCTGTCCTTGGCGTGCTTGCCTATCCGTCTATAGATAAATTACCGCTCAAACCTGACCTTGCCGTTATCTGCACTCATTACTCACGTAATATCACCTGTTTACAGCAATTAGGGGAAGCAGGCTGTAAGGTGGTAATTATTTTATCGTCCCCTTCAATTCAGTTTAATGAATTAAAAAAAGTCGCACAGCAATATCAAATTCGCTTATTAGGCCCGAATAGCCTAGGTTTTTTAGCCCCTTGGCAGGGCCTGAATGCGAGTTTTTCACCAATTCCAATCTTAAAAGGAAAGCTCGCTTTTATCTCTCAATCTGCTGCGGTATCAAATACCGTTCTGGATTGGGCAAGGCACCGAGACATCGGCTTTTCTTATTTTATTGCCTTGGGTGATAGCATCGATATTGATATTGACGATTTACTCGATTATTTAGCGCGTGACAGCAAAACCAGTGCCATTTTGTTGTACCTCGAAAGCATTAGTGATGCACGACGCTTCTTATCGTCATCTCGCAGCGCCTCACGCAATAAACCTATATTGGTGATAAAAAGCGGTCGAACCCGTAAAGCACAAGAGCTTCTGGGCGATAAACCGAGCCTAGATGCCGCTTATGACGCCGCTATCCAGCGTGCAGGGCTACTTCGCGTGCAGGATACTCACGAAATGTTTTCTGCGGTTGAAACATTAAGCTATATGACGCCATTACGTGGTGAGCGTCTTTCAATCATGAGCAATGGCTCTGCCCCTGCCGCGATGGCGCTAGACGAACTTCTCTTGCGTAGTGGCAAACTTGCAACGTTAAGTATTGAAACAGAAAATGAATTAAGTTCACTGCTACCACTTGATTTATCGACGAAAAACCCGATTGACCTAGGGGATGACTCCACCGTTGAGCGCTATATCAATGTATTGAACAAAATGCTCGACAGCCACGACCATGACGCTTTATTGCTTATCCACACACCCAGTGCGATAACTGAAAGCAAAACCATGGCAGAAAAAATCATTAAAACCATAAAGCAACATCCACGCGGAAAATGGCTAACTATCTTAACCAACTGGTGTGGAGAATATTCATCTCAAGAATCTCGTCGCCTATTTAGTGAAGCGGGGATCCCAACCTACCGTACTCCAGAAGGGGCAATAACCGCTTACATGCATATGGTGGAATATCGCCGTAACCAAAAACAATTAAAAGAAACGCCAGCCCTTCCAGTAGGTATCACCGCTAATACACAACAGGCTCATGAATATATTCAGCAAGCATTGGAAAATAATAAGTTGCACCTGGATACGCATGAAGTTCAACCTATTTTAAAAGCCTACGGGTTAAATAGTTTACCCACATGGATAGCGCACTCTAGCAATGAAGCCATTGAAATTGCAGAAAAAATTGGTTACCCAGTTGCTTTAAAACTGCGTTCTCCTGATATTGTACACAAGTCAGAAGTACAAGGGGTCATGCTCTATTTGCGCAATGCTAAAGAAGTAGAAGATGCCGCCAAAGCGATTATGGAGCGTGTTTCAACAAATTTCCCTAATGCACGAATTGAAGGGCTATTAGTCCAAAGTATGGCTAATCGAGCAGGTGCCCAAGAACTTAGAATTGCTGTTGAGCTAGACCCTGTTTTTGGTCCTCTCATCATGCTAGGAGAAGGTGGTATTGAGTGGCAACAAGAGAGCCAAGCTGCCGTCGCTCTTCCACCACTGAATATGGCTTTAGCTCGCTACCTCGTTATTAATGCTATCAAAAGTTATAAAATCAAATCTCGAAGCGCTTTAGAACCCTTAAATATTATAGGGCTATCAGCTTTATTAGTGCGAGTTTCAAATTTAATTATAGATTGCCCAAATATTACAAGGTTAGACATCCACCCATTGCTCGCTTCAGGAGATGAATTTACTTTACTTGATGTCTCAATGACATTAAGCCCAACAGATGATGCGACCACATCAAGGCTAGCGATCCGCCCTTACCCTAGTGAACTAGAAGAAACAATCCATTTAAAAGAAGATCTTACGTGCTTGCTACGTCCGATCCTTCCTGAAGATGAACCGTTGCTAAAATCCTTTATAGAACAAGTGACAAAAGAGGATCTTTATTATCGCTATTTTAGCGAGATCAGCGAATTCACCCACGATGACCTCGCCAATATGACACAAATTGATTATGACCGAGAAATGGCTTTCGTTGCGGTAAAAAACCCAAATACTACGCCTGAAATTATTGGCGTCACGCGAGCAATGGCTGATCCTGATAACCAAGAAGCCGAATTTGCAGTACTGGTTCGCTCCGATATGAAGGGGCAAACGCTCGGTTATCAACTCATGCAAAAGCTACTTAACTATACTCGGAGCCACGGCATTAAAAAACTAACAGCAATAACCATGCCTGAAAACCGTAATATGATAAGCCTAGCGAAAAAACTGGGCTTTGAGATTGACGTTCAATTTGAAGACGGAGTCGTTAATCTGACACTTCACTTATAGAAATATCTAAGGACACGGCTTAACTTGTATAGTAATTAAACAAGTCGTCAATTTATACTAAATGGTTTAGCTAAATATGCTATCATCCATAGATCATTCGCTTAAAAATGTGCGCAAAGCGAGTTGCTATTAGACTAATAAGAGAAAATTTACACTGTGATGTTGTCAAAATTAAAACAAGCAAAACATCAACAATATTTGTTAAGTTTACCAAAACTCTCTCAAGAAGTTGCTGATGTAAAAACGCTATATAAGACAGAAGATTTTCGTGATGAACTGCTTAAGCAAATCTCTCAAGCTCAAAATACTATCTACATAACGGCTTTGTATTTAGAGAAAGACGATGCAGGCAAAGACGTACTTCATGCTCTATATGCTGCAAAACAAGCTAATACATCATTGGATATCAAAATTCTCGTAGACTGGCACCGTGCTCAACGAGGGCGTATAGGAGTTGCTGCAAATGCAACTAATGCCGATTGGTATTATGATGTTGCTCAGCATTACCCTGATATCGAAATTCCTATCTATGGTATTCCTGTCAATACACGGGAAGCCCTTGGTGTACTACACCTCAAAGGCTTTTTATTTGATGATACCTTGCTATATAGCGGAGCGAGTATTAATGACGTGTATTTACAACGTCATGATAGATACCGTTATGATAGATACCACCTGATTAAAAATGGGCAACTCACTGCATCAATGAAAAAATTTATTGATGCATCATTATTGCCTGCCGAAGCGGTTCATTTGCTCAATACTGAAACTCGTCCTAAAACAGCAGAGTTTAAGCATTTAATCAAACAATTTCGCTTAAGCTTAAGGGGCGCTTCTTACCAATTTACAGGAAATGCGTCAAATGATGCATTATCGGTTACCCCTTTTGTCGGGCTTGGTAAGAAAAATGATTTAAACCGAGTCATCACCCACTTAATGGGGTCGACCAGTAATAAATTAACTATCTGTACACCTTATTTTAATCTGCCCGCAGTTTTAGTCCGAATCATCAACAGGTTACTGCGTGATGGTAAAGAGGTCGAAATTATCATTGGTGACAAAACCGCCAATGATTTTTATATCCCCCCCGAAGAACCATTTAAAATTATAGGTGCATTGCCCTATCTTTACGAAATCAATCTGCGTCGCTTTGTCAGCCGCTTACAACGCTTTATTGACAGCCAACAATTAACAGTTAGGCTCTGGAAAGATGGCGATAATACCTATCACTTAAAAGGTATGTGGGTTGATAATCAGTGGCAGTTGATCACCGGTAATAACTTAAACCCTCGCGCATGGGGCTTAGATCTTGAAAATGCAGTATTAATTCACGATCCAAAACAACAATTGCAAGAGCAACGTAGCCACGAACTAGCGTGTATCCGAACGCATACAAAAGTTGTTAGCCATTATCGTGAACTAGACAGCATTCAAACCTATCCAGTTAAAGTGAAGAAATTAATCCGAAGACTACGTCGAATACGAGTCGACCGCTTAATTAGCCGCATTCTTTAGATTTTAAACAACAAGCGTCACACCAGTGGCGCTTTTATTTTGCTACTTTAATTTTCTAGGTATCCCAGCAAATATGTTCAAGTCACTAATCATTAGCTTATTTATGCTCGTTTTGACAGGATGTCAGGGTTTCCATTGGGCTAATGATAATTGGCAAGGCAAAGATAAAGCTCAGCATTTTGCATTTTCAGCGGCTATGGCTGCAGCTGGCAATGCTTATGCAGATAAACAAAACATACAACACCGTGATGCGGCCATATTCGGTATTCTGTTTTCAGTATCTCTTGGCGCAGCAAAAGAGCTTTATGATAGCAGGCCTGCGGGCACCGGTTGGAGTTGGCATGATTTTGTCTATGATGTAGCAGGGTCAATAGCGGGTTACAGTTTATATCAGTCCTTAAAATGACCCGCCTTCTTTTCCCTATCTTTTAAATTCCTATTTTCAATATTTCGCTCACCATCGAAGTATCTATAAATTAAATCCTTATAGTTGAGCTTTATACACTAAGGAGTATTTTATGATTGCCGTCATTTTTGAAGCCACCCCAATACCTGCGCAAAAAGACCGTTATTTCGAATTGGCAGCCAAACTTAAATCTGAACTTATGAATATTGAAGGGTTCATTGCTGTCGAGCGTTTTCAATCTGTCACAACGGAAGGAAAAATCCTCTCACTTTCATGGTGGGAAACAGAGGAAGCTATAAAAAAATGGAAAAACCATTTCATGCATATCAATGCGCAAGTTGAAGGGCAACAAGCCATTTTTTCCCATTATCGAATTCGAATTGCTCATACACTAAAGGATTACTCATTCAATAAAGAGGATAGCTCTGATGTATGACATTCATGTTATTCTTGAAAATCAAGTAGGTGCTCTAGCTCTGTTAGCAACAACATTAGGGAAACATGGTGTTGGTCTTGAAGGCGGTGGCGTTTTTTCTATCGGAGGAAAAAGCCACGCTCACTTTCTTGTTACCCAGCCAGAAAAAGCGCGTAGTGCCTTAGCAACTGTGGGTTTACAGATTGAAAGTACTATACAACCGGTTATCCGCAAATTGAAACAAGAGCGTCCAGGTGAACTCGGCGAAATTGTTTCTCAACTCGCACTTCACCAAATTAATATCTTAGTTCAATATAGCGACCATAATAATAGGCTAATATTAATAACAGACAATGATATGTTAGCCGCTGAAGTGACGAAACAATGGGAAAGCCAACCATGATACCCAGCAAAAATAGCATTCTCATTGAAGAAAAAGAACCATTAGAACAATCCATCGCAAAAGTTGCTTCTGCAATTGCTGATCCTTCAAGGGTCAGCATTTTGTGTGCATTAATGGATGGCAGAGCATGGACAGCAACAGAATTAAGCGCAGTTGCAGACATAGCGCCATCAACAACAAGTGCACATCTAGCTAAGCTTTTAAATAGCCACTTAATTAGTTGTCTATCTCAAGGAAGGCACCGCTATTATCGACTTGCAGGCTCAGACATTGCCGAATTATTAGAAACATTAATGGGGGTATCTATGAAATTGGAGTATACCCTCCCAATAACAACGCCTATACATCTACGAAAAGCACGCACCTGCTATGACCACTTGGCAGGAGAAATTGCTGTTAAAATATATGAATTTATGGATAAAAATGGCTGGTTTATGGCTAAAGAGAATAAATTATCCATGATTGGTGCCGAGCAATTCAAAAAATTGGGGATAGATATTGTTCCTCATACAAAACGGAAAATAGCATGTGCTTGTTTAGATTGGAGTGAAAGACGTATGCACTTAGGAGGGCTCGCAGGATCATTACTGCTACAATTCTTTGAAGAAAACAAATGGATAGATAAAACAAAAGGCTATAGAGACGTTACTTTTACTTCCAATGGCAAGAAAGCCTTAAAGCGTATATTTGATATTAATATAGCTTAAATTCTCCCCCCAAATAGTGAACAGTTACTTTCTATCCTAAAACGATTTAATAATATACTTGTAGAACCAATTAAAGCAGACGTAAGACTGTGTTTTCCTCAAATAACGCTTCAAGCCACCTATTATGGCTCATTATCTATAAAACCCAATAATATTAATGATATAAAAAAGCCCCGTGATTTTCATCACGGGGCTTTGA
>NZ_JAMPNW010000027.1:0-59926 GCF_028479545.1 Providencia sp. PROV201 | reverse complement strand
AAAATAAAAAAACTAAACAGCAACTATCTAAAAACGACTCAGAAGAACTTAATCACATTCAAGAAACCCTGAATTCATTACAGGAAGTAAATATCAGTATAGCGCAAAAAATGGTTTCCGTGACTGAAAGCAATGAACTTGCGACTGATATTTCTTCATACCTTCAGGCCTTATCCACCACTGCACAAGATCACTTAGCAGTTTTACAATCAATAAGAGAAGCTGATGACGACTGGAAAAGAAAATTAGCGGTCTACTTATTAGAAGAAAAAATAAATAAAAGAAATGAAAATGAAAAAATATCAGAAGAAATTTTAAAAATAGATCAAACTACACAATGGCTAAAAGAAAACACCATTGAGAGCAGAAAAAAATTATTAACATTACTATCAATGGAGTAAAAAACGTGCGCCTCATCACCTTTGGTTTTTTATTAACACTATTATCACCATCTTATAGCTTGGCTAGCCAAGATGTAGAAAATTTCCAAGCCTTTATTAACCGAGTATTAGAAAATTCCAATCCGGTTCAAATAAAGTCATTAGAATTAGAAGCTGAAAAGCTCAGAGCAAAGCAAACAAACTATTATTATCTACCAAAAATATCAGCATCAGGAAAAATA
Organism: Providencia sp. PROV201; assembly: GCF_028479545.1. NCBI lineage: Bacteria > Pseudomonadati > Pseudomonadota > Gammaproteobacteria > Enterobacterales > Morganellaceae > Providencia > Providencia sp. PROV201. Next base: position 59,304 of record NZ_JAMPNW010000027.1, on the reverse strand, counting down.
AAAAGCCATGATGGCAGTACCAGCAGTAATATTACTGCCAGTTCATTAGTCTATGATACGACGCTAACTCATAAATTTAACGAAAAAAATTTAAAATTAAAAATATCAACGCTCTCACTAAACAAAGAAAAAGAAGAGCTTTACACCTCAACAACTAATAACTTAATTGGCATCTATTATCTCAATGAGTTAACAAAAACGACAGATGATTTAAATAAAAACGCTAAAAATATTTTCAAACTTATTACCCACCGCTATAAAAGTGGTATAGCGAAATACAGCGACGTTGAACAAGCGTCCTTATTGATGCAGAGGATTGAAACAGAGCTACAGAATATAGAAAAAGAAATTGAACAATATAAGTCAAATATTGAGCTTTTATCGGGGATCACCTTTCCATCTAAAGGCGTACAGGTTCCCAAAAACTTACTAAAAAAATTGCAAAAAACTATTATTGATAGTGAAAACGCGCAACAAAATAGCGAATATAACTTGCTCCGCATGCAAGCTGATGCAATGAAGGAAAATGCTTATCAACAAAACCCATTCTTGAATGTTAATGTTATCGCCGAAGAACGATTTGTTGACCAAGTTCGAAGTCGTAACGAGTCTTACATGGGAATGGAGGTAAAACTAAATATCTTTGACCTTGATAAAATACTGAATGAAAAATCTCAGCTAAAACTGTATGAAGCAACAAAAGGAAAGGCTGATTATAAATATAAAGAATCAACCGCTAAAATTAAAAATTTAAAATTAATTGCTAATTCAAATGCGACTGAACTTGCAGGGTTACATGCACAACGTAAGACCATGCGTTCGATAGTTAAGAGCCAACAAAGGGAATATGAAATATCACAGTCTTCTTTCTATGAAATGGTTAACACATTATTTGATATGTTAACAATGGAAAGGCGCATAGCTGAACTAATGATTGCTGATATGAAAAACAAAATGGAATACATACAATTAACAGGGAAGTTAGCTGAAATTGAAACGTTATCTAAATAAACTGAACCAAATCCCTAAAAAATTAAAAATATTCCTAGGTATCACATCATTGTTCATCGGATATATTTTATTAGCTGAAATAGAAATATCCTCTCCTGGAGAGGGTATCATCTCAGGGGTCTCCAATCGGCTAGAAATAGTAAGTCCTGCATCTGGATTTATTAATCAATTCGCGATTAAAACCGGCGATAAGGTAGAGAAAGATCAGATTTTATTTTCCTATACGAATCTAGATGCGTTTCATCAAGAAAAAACCTTAACCAACCTCGTTACTTTTGCTAATGAACGCATTGATGAATTAGAAGAAAATAAAAAGCTATTAAATAAAATCCTTGATGGAAGCATAAGTACAGAATCTGAATATTTTTTCTTTGCAAAGGGCTTACAGAGTCAAACGTTAAGTGCTTATAGAGAGCTTTATGGTCACGTTCTCTTACGCATGGAGATAAGCAACTTAAGAGATAAATATATCTCACAAGTTAAAGAGTCTAGTGAATTAGAGAATCAGATTAACATATTGAAAAAAAAGGACTTATTATTAAAGAATGCAAGAGCTCCTGAAATTGAAAAACTCAATAATAATGCTGAAATTAGCCGTACCACCGCATTGATGACATCAGGTGAATTAAATGCTCAAGGGCTATTGCGAGAAATCTCACTGCTAGAAAAGAAATATACTGCACGGCTTATCGGTGAAATCCAAGAAAATGAAACTCTACTTAATCGGCTAAAAAAAGAGAAATTAGAAAACAGCGGCCAGATGGAATTACTTCGCAATAAAATAAGAGCAAATAGCGTACTATCGCCAGCAGATGGGGTTGTATTAAGTATCGAAAAAGATTTAGAAAAAGGCTCTTACGTTGAAGCCTCAAATTTAGTCATGGTAATTAAAAAACAGCAAAATACACGGGTCATTGAAGGTAAAGTATTAGCGAAATATCGTCCTTTTATAACGCAACAGTTGCCAGCAAAAATTGTGGTGAACTCCCCTGGATTTAAAAAAATCATTAACGGAAAAGTCACAAAAATCAGTGCTGACTCCTTTAGTGATAGGGAACGAGCCAACCAAGAGCGCTATTATTCCGTACAAATTACACCGGAACAAAATACTGTGCTCCATCCAGAGCATGATGGCCTACCGGTGATGCTCTATATCTCGAGTAAAGAGATTTCAGTGCTTCATTATTTAACCGCATTAATTAGCGATAACATTACATTTAACGTTTGGTGACCTATGTTAGGTTTTATTTCTGCATTATCTGCTGCTGTAGCAACCATGACATTACTTATGGCCGTACTTTTAGCAAATGTGTTATCAAGTACGATGGCCGCTGAAGAAAATAAAGGTAAAGCAGCATTGATAGGAATTGATAACAGCAACACTGAAGCTTCTGCATCTATAAATACCGATAGTAATAATGGCAATGGCAAGAACATCATGAAGTCATTAATATTTAGCCATGACACCATCAAATTCATTGACCATGAAAAGGTTAAATCTATTGATATCTATTGCAGTTATGGAAATAACATCTCTTTTGATGTGGCAATGACCTACACCATTTATAACACCGTATTAATTAAGAAAAGCACGCCTAATGTACACATTAAAGCATTGAAACCTATTGAAGATAATCAAGGTGTTAACGCTTGCTTCCTGAAGAGTGAAGAAAATGAAAGAAAGTAGTTTCCATGATGTCATTAACCAATATTTTAAGATATTAGGGGAGTCATTTATCTCTCCCGCCCTATCGTATGATAATAAATATATATTAAATAATATAAATGAATTTATTAATAATGATTTTTTCACTTATCAATATGTTTCCATTTCTGATTTTAGTGAAAAAAACCTGCCCGCTCTCTTCATTATGGAAATAGAAAATGGAAAGTACATTATCATTAAAAATCATAAGGGCCAGCTAACCAACCTCACAACTGACACCACAATAACGCACCAACTAATTGAAAGTAAAAACTTATTTTCATTCTCTGCGAGTGAAAACACATTGAATGAAGAGAGTATATACACATCACTAATTAAGTTAACCCCAAAATCCAGTTTATTTTCATTACCTTTAATTGTATTTGCACTGTTATTACCTTTATATTCAAATCTTTTTAACTCACGATTAGTTTACAGTGAGTCCATAAGCTCAATCTTATATATTAGTTTTATTTTCATTGTTGTTATTGGCTTAGAGTTCTTTATTAAACACATTATTCATGAACAGAATATAAAAAAAACAAAGCTTAACATCAGCATTTTTAATCGTTACTTTGTTAATTTATTAAAGCAGTCTAGTTGTAAAAGTGCCTCGATTAAAGTGAGAACTGCCGAAGCATCGATTTTACAGGTATGGGAAATCAAACCACAAATTATTTATGATATCGGTTTAGCCATTTTATTTTCATTTTGTATTTTTGGCATGCTAGGTTTTTATTCATTATTGCTATTGAGCTATTACGCTGGGCTTATCTTTTTATGTCTACATGTCCGCTTCCTTTCCTATAAAAATATGCTTCGAGCGAATACCTTAAACTATGAAAAATCAGCCATGTACTACTCGTTAGAACAGAAAAAACATGAGCTGTATTTCGCCAGAGATAACCACTTTAAGCAGTACATCAGTACAAAAACCAATGAAGATGAAAAAATAAAATTAAAACTGAATGAGGCAAACCACCATTGGATGGAAATCATCAAAGTAAATACGTTTCTATCCATGATTATCATGTACGTGGCTAGCTATTTAGCTATTGGTGAAGGGAGTTTAAGTTTGGCCTCCGTTATCGCTGTAATGATCATTAATGGCCGACTTTCAGGTGCAATTACAAGTGCAATTAATCGCTTATTTATGGTGAAAACACATCTATTTCATATCAAATCCAGTATTGATCAGCTAAAAAACAATCCACTTATCCATTTCAAAGTAGATGGCATAGCAACAGATTCGATAAAGCATTTTAGTGCAAAAAATCTTAGCGTTAATATTAATGGTAAAACCATTATTAACCAGCTCAATATTGAAGCCAAACCCGGTGATGTTATCGGTATTACTGGTATTTCAGGGGTAGGAAAGACATCTTTAATGAAAGCATTATGTGGGACTTCGGAATACTCTTCAGGGGATATTACAATCAATAGTATTGGAATTGATGAAATTTCCCAATCCTTTTTAACAGAAAAAATTGCCTACCATAATGGTATTTCAACATTTATTCATGGCAGCATACGTGACAATTTTAATTTCTACGGTGTTTTCGATAACAATACGATTGTTCGCCTGACCAAATTATGTTGCCCAACCTTACTGATTAGCAAAGAAACCTTAGACGACACACTCGTCACCGACATCGCTGCCTCTACAGGGGAAAAACAAAAGTTACAGCTCGTTCTTGCACTGATAAAACAACCTGAAATGATATTCTTAGACGAATCAACATCATTTATGGCAACCTCTGATGCGATCTCATTTTTACAATTAATAAAACAAGAGTTTGAATTAGATAAATCAATTATTTTCTTTTCTACTCACGACTTAGGGCTGACCTCATTTTTTACGAAGCATATTGCGCTATCACCGGGCCATGTTAAACACATTAACGCCCCACAACCCCACAATGAAATTATCATTCCTAAAATTAGCTTAAGCTAAACAAAAACGCCCACTTGATTGTGGGCGCTTTGATTACCTTTTTATGAAGCACATTACAAGAACATAAAGAACACCATGCCGACAATTGCCCCTGTCGTACCAAGGATAGTTTCCATTACCGTCCACGTTTTTAGCGTTTGCGCTTCTGTCGCGCCAGTAAATTTCCCATACAACCAGAAACCAGAGTCATTTACATGGCTTAAAATCAAAGAACCACCAGAGATGCAAACGGCTAATGCTGCCAGTTGTGCTCCTGAGTAGCCTAACTCACTGATAACAGGTAACACTAAACCTACAGCAGTTAAACATGCAACAGTTGCTGACCCTTGAATAACACGTACTGCACCCGCTAGTACAAAACAAGCAACCGCAATAGGTAAACCTGCACCAATTAAAGAGTCACCTAGCGCGGGACCGACACCTGAGTCCACCAAAATTTGTTTGAATACGCCACCAGCACCGGTCACAAGTAGAATGATCCCAGCAGGTTGGATCGCAGCAGAACAAATCGCCATGACTTTTTCTTTATCCATACCATAACGGAAGCCTAGGCCATAAATCGCCAGTAAACACGCTAACAATAAGGCAGTAAAAGGGTGACCGATAAACTCTAACCAATGCTCAAGAGTGGTTCCTTTTTCAACTAAATGAGTCCCGATTGTTTTTAAACCCACTAATACCAATGGGAAAAGCACTAAACACAAGCTAAATCCAAAGCTTGGCATTTTGCCATGTTCTGTATTTGGCGCTTGATAATCCGCAGGGATATCAATATGAACATAATTACTGATAAATTTACCAAATAAAGGGCCTGCCAAAATCATGCCAGGGATAGCAGCACACAGGCCAATTAAAATCATCCAGCCATAATCCGCGCCCATTTGTGATGCAACCAACATCGGTGTTGGTCCCGGTAATAAGAACGCTGCCGCGGCGGCAACACCAGCAAATAGAGGGATAGCAAGGCGGACAACGTTATGGCCAGTACGGTTCGCTACCGCAAACACCACGCCAATTAACAAGACAATAGCCACATCAAAGAAAAGCGGTAGCGCACAAATCAACCCTGCGACACCCACTGCATAGTGAGCATTCTTTTCACCGAACAGATTAAGTAGCTTATTCGCTATTTGGTCTAACGCACCTGTTTCATGTAAAATTTTACCGAACATTGCCCCAAGCGCCACCACAATAGCAAGGAAACCTAAGGTTCCCGCCATACCTTTTTGCATGGTTTCAGTGATCTGTTGTACTGGCATGCCGGAGAATAAACCCGCACCAATAGAAACGATCATTAGCGCGACAAATGCGTGTAAACGAGCATACATTACTAAAAAGAGCAGTAAAACGACAGAGCCAACCGCCGTTAGCACGAGCGTTAACGTGCTTAATGTTTCTGGGGTATTCATTAGTTATCTCCAGCGACAATCTTACGAATAGTAGAACACGTATTTTCAATCACGTTCTCTAAGGATGGTCGAATATCAACAACCTGCACATCAGGTTCATCCGCACCAGGTTCTTGTAAAGCATCAAATTGCGATTTCAGCATTTCAGGCTTAAAGAAATGCCCTTTACGTGCTTTCAATCTCTCTTCAATAACAACCGCATCACCTTTTAGGTAAATAAAATAGAGGTTATGGTTCCCCTCTCTTAAGATATCGCGATAGCTTTTTTTCAGTGCGGAGCTAACCACCAGCGATACCTTATTGGTTCTTTGCATTGCAAAAATGGCATTATTTAATGCGACTAACCAAGGTTTACGGTCGTCATCATTTAATGCGTGACCCGATGCCATTTTTAAAATATTTGATTTAGGGTGAAGAAAGTCACCATCAAGGAAGGCAGCTTGTAGTTGCTGTGCAACACCGGTAGCAACAGCAGACTTACCACTACCCGATACCCCCATTAGTACAAATGTATAGTTTTGTTTTTGGGTATCATTCATAGGAAACTCCTCAGATATTCACTATTGTCCTGGCTTTAGTTAAAAACCGGCATTTGTTACCGGTAACAAGTTACGGGTAACATTATCATCAGTGCGGATTTATTTGGCAATCAAATTGGTGAAGAAGAGAACAGATCTGTGATGATACTCTCAATCTGACTTCAGAATAGGCAGGTGAAGAACAAAGCAAAACTCGCAATGCAATATAGAAACAAAAGACGAAAAGACGAAAAGACAAAAAGACAAAAAGACAAAAAGACAAAAAGACAAAAAAACAAAAAAACAAAAAAACAAAAAAACAAAAAGTATATTTAAACTTTATTGCTCGTCTTAAAACATTCCTCTAAATAATTCGTGTTGTCGCTAGGCGCCAAGCGAGTCAAGCCCTAGGAGCATACATAAGTATGTGACTAGGGTTGGCGAGTACAGGCAACAACGCGACAGCGCGAAGGATGACGAGGAATAATTAGATACTTTCGCCAGTAAGGACAGAAAACCCCACATCAAAATGCGTATCCGTTAGCTTCTTACCAGACATTCTCGCCAACAAGACTTCTGCCGCCTTACGCCCCATTTGGTCCCTTGGCGTCAAAATACTCGCCAGTTTTGGCGTCATCACTTGCCCTACATCATGGCCGTGGAAACCTGAAATAGCGAGATCTTGTGGAATTTGAATACCTAAACGTTGGCATTCAAAAATAGCCCCTATTGCTAAGTCATCATTGGTACAAAATAAGCCGTCAGTATCTGGATACTTATCACGGCAATCGTGCAACAATTGAGCGCCTAACGAATACGATGAGCTAGCCTGTGTCATCACATTACGTGGTTCAAGATTGGCATCGAGCATGGCCTGCTCATAACCTTTCAGGCGGATAAAAGTACGCTCATCATGCCTTGCGCCTAAATACACAACCTTACGGCAGCCGCGCTCAATCATTGCCCGAGTCATTTGGCGGGACGCTTCAAAGTTATCAATACCCACTGCAATATCTAGGCAAGGAGAAACGCTATCCATAATTTCAACCACAGGGATCCCCGCAGTTTTAAGCATACGCAGCGTTCTCTCTGTATGGGTTCGTTCAGCTAAAATCACACCATCAATATTATAAGAAAGTAGCGAAGTCAGCCGCTCCTCTTCTTTTTCGGGCAAATAGCCATAGTGAGCGAGCATGGTTTGGTAGCCATGGCGGTCTGTCACGGCTTCAATTCCACGGATCACTTCGGCGAAAACTTGGTTAGTTAATGAAGGAAGCAACACCCCGATGGCATGGCTGGTTGCATTCGATAAAATATCGGGAGCTTTATTCGGAATATACCCGGAAGCCTCCACCGCCTGAGCAATTTTATCACGCAGAGCTTCTGAAACCTGCTCTGGGTTTCGTAAAAAACGACTCACCGTCATTTTCGTGACGCCAACTTGGTCGGCAACATCCTGCAAAGAAGGTCTTCTTTTCTTCATAAGTCCAAAGTCATATTCAATTCGTTAACGATAACAATGTTCTGCTATCCATCAATAGATAGCAATCTTTGTTACTGATTTACATCACATAAACGTTGATTTTTCTTAACCAACCCACTTTTGTAGTTGACTCTCTATCATGACTCCGCTAATTTTCGCGCTATATAATTATTATCATAACGAATAGATGAAATTAGACTATGGCTATCAATCGTAGACAGTTTCTTAAATCCAGTGCCGTCCTCACTGCTTTTTACTGCTTACCAAGCTTCGCACAAACTCGCCCAGAAGTTGAAGCCGCGATATTCGGTAAACTCCCAACACCCAAGGATATTCATCGCGTCATCAGCTCGGGGCCCCCTTCCGATTTACTGATGTTTGCCTTAGCCCCAGAAAAAATGGTGGGTTTCGCCTCTATTTCATTGAAAAAAGGGCAAACGGGCCTTTTTGCACCACAATGGCTTGAATTACCGGTTTATGGCCGCTTGGCAGGCCGTGGTAGTACCCTTTCCCTTGAACAACTGTTGTCTTATAACCCTGACTTAATTATTGACACAGGAAACATTGATGAAACTTATCGCTCACAAGCAGAAAAAGTCGCCAAACAAACCCATGTTCCTTATTTGTTAATCGCAGGTGGCCTAAAAGACTCACCGCAGCAACTAATGCAACTGGGTGAAATCTTAGGGGTTTTACCACAAGCACAACAATTGAGCCAACTTGCTCAACGCTATATTGATGATGCTGCCTTATTTGCTCATCAAAACCAACAGAAATCACTGAGTTTTTACCTCGCGAGAGGGGCAAAAGGTTTAGAAACTGGCGCTAAAGGCTCAATTCATACTGAAGCGATTGAAATGCTAGGCTTACGCAATGTAGTGGATATCCCTAATTTTCATGGCCTTACTACGGTTTCTATGGAGCAGCTCTACCAATGGAACCCTGACATCATTATAACGCAATATGACGAAGCCATTGAACTGATGACAAGTTCTGCATTATGGCAAGGGCTTGATGCTATTGCTAATCGCAAATTACTTGTATTTAGTGGCATGCCATTTGGTTGGTTAGATGGGCCTCCAGGCGTTAACCGCCTACTAGGAATGAGGCGGCTACAAAGCCATTTTGATAAAAACATTGCCATGAATATTAAACATGATATTGCTGAGTTTTTTACTCGTTTCTACCATTCATCATTAACGACACAGCAAATTGATTTGCTCATGGAAAAGTCATGAATGATGTTTTGAACAAAAAGGGAAAATTCCTTTTATTGGTCATCATATTACTGATTAGCTTTGTTATTGCGTTAACAAGTGGTAAGTACTCACTTACACTTAATGAACTTTATCGACTATTTGCCAGCCAATTATCATCTCACAGTGAATTGAGTAACCCACGCCATGAAACCGTTTTCTGGCAAATACGCTTTCCACGCACATTAGCCGCTATTATTATTGGCGGAGGGCTAGCGATTGCAGGCGCAGCTTACCAAGGAATGTTTCGTAACCCACTAGTTTCGCCTGATATTTTAGGTGTTTCTGCTGGTGCGGGCGTGGGAGCTGTCATTGGTATTTTCTTCGGCCAATCTTTGTTTTACATTCAATTAAGTGCATTTATTGGTGGGCTAATTACCGTGACTTTAGTGTGTTTTATTGCCCGCCTAGCACGGCAACATGACCCTATTTTATCTTTGGTTCTTGTCGGTGTCGCTATCAGTGCGTTATGTGGTTCCGCCATATCCTTAATGAAGATCCTTGCAGACCCCTACACCCAGTTGCCTTCCATCACTTTTTGGTTATTAGGTGGATTGTCATCGATTACCCAAACAGACTTAGTGTCAGTATTACCGCTGATGATTATCGGTATTATTCCACTATTATTATTGCGCTGGCGTATGAATTTACTCAGCTTATCGGATGAAGAAGCCAAAAGCCTTGGGATCAATGTCAGTTTAACCCGCGCTGTTTTCATTGTTTGTGCCACATTACTTACAGCAAGCGCGGTGTCAATCGCAGGAATTATTGGTTGGGTGGGGTTAATTGTTCCACACATCACTAGAATGATAGTGGGTGCTAACTTTCGCTATCAGCTCCCGGCATCACTGGCAATTGGTGCCATCTTATTGCTAGTTACTGACACCTTAGCACGGACTATTGCTGCAATTGAATTACCAATAGGCATTTTAACCTCCGCAATTGGCGCCCCCTTCTTTCTGGCTATCTTATTGCAGACAAGGCGGGTGAAATGAGCATTCTGTCTTTGCAAAAGGTCGCAATTGGTTATCATGGCACTGCCATCATTGATGGTATTAACCTTTCATTACCTAAGGGGGAGATTAGTTGCTTGTTAGGCGCAAATGGCTGCGGTAAAACCACCTTGATGAAAACATTACTGGGGTTATTACCCGCAATTAAAGGTGAGATCCTACTCAATGGGCAAGACATTCAAGGTCTTAACCCCCGTGAAATAGCCAAAACTGTCGCTTATGTTCCCCAAGCCCATGATACCCCCTTTACTTTCACTGTACTTGATATGGTGATGATGGGTTTAACACTCCATATTTCAATATTTTCAGTCCCTAAAGAGGCCGAAAAAAACTTAGCATATCAACAACTAAAGCATCTGGGCATTTCACACTTAGCAACACGTCTATACAGCACACTTAGTGGCGGAGAGAAACAATTAGTATTGATAGCAAGGGCTTTAATACAAAAACCATTACTTCTAATTATGGATGAGCCGGCCGCTAGCCTTGATTTTGGTAACCAAATTCGCTTACTTGAGCAAATCGAAAAGCTTAAATCCCATGGTATGACGATATTGATGTCAACCCATCATCCACAGCATGCCGCAGCTATCGCTGATAACGTCATTTTGCTTGATAAGCACCACAAAGCGAGGCAAGGGTTATCCAAATGTATGTTAACACTTACTAACTTGGCAGCACTTTATAATGTGGATGAGCGCAGCATTCAAGCTCACTTCCAGCTTCCATCAACGTTTTCTTGTTAAGGTCAGGGATCATGTTAATCAATCAAATCGATTTTTCAAAAATGTACCAACAGCACATGCAACAGGCACAACGTAGCCGCAAAGAACCAGAGCATTGGGATAAAAAAGCACAACAAATGGCACAAAACTGTGCTAATCCTCATGACCCATACTTAGTACGGTTTCGTGAACTAATGGATTTAACAGGTGCTGAAACCTTACTTGATGTCGGTTGCGGCCCCGGTTCCATAAGCCTTTGCCTAGCGAATGAATTTAAAGATGTGATTGGAATTGATTATAGCCGTGGCATGCTCGAAATGGCTGAACTACGGGCTAAAGAGCTCGCTATCCCACATGCACGCTTTGAACAGCTCGCATGGGAAGATGATTGGCGTTCATTGCCAAAAGTGGATATTTCTGTGGCATCGCGTTCAACGCTGGTTGATGATTTAAAAGCTGCTTTATTGAAACTTAATAACCAAACAAAATTACGGGTGTACACAACCCATACCGTCAACCCAACATTTATTGATGAGAAAATAATTCGCAAAATAGGCCGTGAAGTTGTTCGTTTACCTACCTATATTTATGCAGTGAATATTTTGCATCAAATGGGTATTAATGCGCGTGTTGATTTCATTAAAAACCCCAATAAAGGGGGATTTGATAGCTTTGAGGCTTTCGCTGATAGTGTCAATTGGTCCCTTAAAAATATCACGCCAGAAGAAACCTCGGTCTTACGTCAATACTATGATGAACAAACCGCTTTAGGCAAAACAGTCCCTTATCCTTCCAGAGATTGGGCGATGGTATCTTGGGATGTGGTAGATGAATCGGAACTGACGTTATGATTTACGTGCCCGATGCATTGATCGACCAACTACTGCTAGATGACATCCAATATGGGGACCTCACTACACGGGCACTTGGCCTACAATCCCAACTGGGTGTCATGACCTTTGCATCCAAATTTGGCGGCTGTGTCAGTGGAATAGCTATCGCCAGACGCATGTTAGAAAAACTCGGTATCACTTGCGAGTGCCACTGCCAAGATGGCCAACAGGTTGAACCACAAAGTATTTTAATTCGTGCGACTGGGCCTATTGAAGCCTTACATCAAGGCTGGAAAGCGGTGCAAAACGTGCTTGAATGGTGTGGAGGTGTAAGTCACTACACCCAGCAAATGGTCAGTATTTTGCGTCAATATCAACCGGATGGGCAGCTTGCTTGCACCCGAAAAACCATTCCACAGACAAAGCCCCTTGCCTTAACTGCGATTTTGGCTGGGGGCGCTATTATTCATCGTGCAGGCAGTGCAGAAAGTATCCTACTGTTCACCAATCATCGCCAATGTCTTGAAAAACCAGATGATTGGGCGGGCCATATTAAAACACTACGCCAAGCCGCTCCTGAAAAAATGATTATTGTTGAGGCTGATGACTACGAGCAAGCCATTCTCGCCATCAATGCGCAAGCCGATATTATTCAGCTGGATAAATTGCCCATTGAGCAAATTCAGCGACTACAAGAACTCGCCAAGCAACAAAGCCGGCCTTGTCGACTATCCATTGCTGGTGGAATTAATTTAAAAACAATAGAAACATTCGCACAAACAGGGGTGCCATTATTGGTTACGTCAGCCCCTTACTACGCAGCACCACGAGATATCAAAGTGAAGATTTTTAAGCAGTAACCAAAGAAGTTAGCGTCAAAAAAAACCATTTGCAAAAACAGCCTACCCCGTAGGCTGCATCCACTTATGGTTAATGACGCACATCATTATATAAAAAATAATATATCGTTATTTATGAAACTGGAAAGAGATAATGAAAATAAAACAAATTACCTATTTAGTCGGGATGGCTTTATTCACATCACAAGGATACGCCGCCTCACCTAACACCGAAAAAAATACCGATGTGATGTCCGTTTGGAGTACCCCGCTTGCGGCTGATGCAAACATCATCACAGAGAGTCAAATGAAACAGTTGAATAAAACCAACGTCGCACAGGCGCTGAGCACAATGCCAGGAGTTTCCATTCAAAAGTCAGGTAACCGCAATGAAACCCAAGTCAATGTACGTGGTTTTGATAGCCGCCAAGTGCCTATTTTCTTTGATGGTATTCCAACCTACGTACCTTACGACGGCACATTAGACCTCGGGCGCTTTATGACTAGCGAGCTGGCCAGTGTTGAGTTATCGACTGGCTATACCTCTCTATTACAAGGCCCAAACCTAATGGGCGGAGCTATTAACCTAACCACCGCCACGCCTAAAAAACCCTTTGAAGCCAATATTAGTTTGAATCAAGGTTTTGCTCGCGGTGCCGATAATGCCCACAATATCAGTGCGCGCTTAGGTGGACGTAATGATCTAGGCTTTATCCAAGTGAGTGGCAGCCAATATAAACAACGTTTTATGGGAATACCGGGGTCTGAAAATAACAATCCATTAGCAGGAAATAATGGCCGTCGCCCGAATTCAGCTACTGACGACAAGCGCATGATGGTGAAAGTGGGCTGGACACCTCGTGAAGCCGACGAATATGTCATTACCTATCTCAAACAAGATGGAGATAAAAATAGCCCCCCGAGTGTGACAAATACCAAGCCTCAAATATGGCAATGGCCGGCTTATGACAAAGAAAGTTTTTATTTCAATGGCACAACCCAAATAACCAATGATATCGCGTTACAGAGCCGTCTGTACCACGACACATTTAAGAATACCCTTCATCAATATAAGTCTATCAAAGATTATGAAAAAGGTATCTATAACTACAGCCGTTATGACGACTACAGCAACGGGGCTGATATGCGTGTTGACTTCACCGTGCGTGAATTAGATATGCTGTCATTTGCTGCCCACTGGAAAGAAGATGTTCACCGTGCGCGTGCAAAAAGAGATGTCCCATTCGACCGTTATAAAGACAATACCTATTCTATTGCTACAGAATATCAATGGGTTGCCATGGATAACCTTGATATTATCGGGGGTATCGGCTATGACTGGCGCAAGAGTGCTGACGGCAAACGCTATGACTATAAATCAGGGGATTTTGAGAAATACGATGGTAACAGCCAACATGCCTTCAACTGGGAAGTGATGGCTCGCTACCACTTAGAAAATGAAGATACAGTACAATTCTCGATATCAGAAAGAAGTCGTTTCCCAACGCAAAAAGAGCGCTATACCAAAGAAAAAATGAAAAGTGACGACACTTTCGTCATTAACCCACATATCGATACAGAACGGGCACTTACCTATGATTTGACTTACAAGGGACATATCTCACCCACTTGGTCATATACTTCAAGTCTCTATTATAACCATGTCTCTGATGCCATTATGGCGCATCGTGTTGGCACGAATAAGAATGGAGGCTATATACTCGAAAATCGTAATAGCGGAAAAGTCGATTACTTTGGCATTGATTTAGGCACCACGGGTCAAATTACGGATTGGATGGAAGCCGGTTTAAGCTACGGCTATATTCATGCGGATCCAAAACATTACAGTGTAAAACACGTCACCGAATTACCGACTCACAAAGCCTTTGCTTGGGTGAAATTTACCCCTTATGAGCCATTCAGTATCACAGTAACAGAAGAAGCCAGAAGTTGGGCCTTCAACTATGTTGATACCGATAGCAAAGTACGTGGCTATGCTAAAACTGACCTGCGCTTAGATTATGATTTTGGCCAAGGTATTTCTGTTAACACCTCAGTGAACAACTTATTCGATAAATCATATGAATATACTAATGGCTATATTGAAGAAGGCCGTAACTATTGGCTAGGTATTGAATATAAATATTAATCATTAATATATTAGGCAGAGAATTAAGTTCTTTGCCTAATATTTATTATATAGACTTAAATTAGTTAACATTGAAATAATTAAGTAATAACACTTAAGATATTTCCTATAAAAAAATGTATTTCTACATGAGTTAATTTATATAGATTATTATATCTTTTTAACTACAAATGTGATTAACTCACCACCTTTAAGGCTTTAAATATACCATTAAATAGTTTTTAATAACATTTAAGCTGTCAATTCAATAAATTTGCTAATTCATTACAAAAAAGCTCACCTCACAATACTTGCAGTTAATTGATTCCGTATTTAGACTATAAGCATAATAATAAAAGTCAAAACAACATACTTTATCCAAAATTAATTCCCTTAATTTAAATTTCCTATTAGTCATTTTAATTAGAGAGAGCAAACAGTATTTATGATCGAAATGCATGATTATACTATTGATGAAAAATATATTTTCGAGCAGAAAACAAGTTTAATATACCTAAAATATGATCGAAATCAAAATATTGAATTATCTAAGCCTGCGGCAAGGTTATTCAATGAAATCATTTTATTAAATTTAAAAAAAGGAATTGCAACGCGAGATGAACTCTTAACTAGTGTATGGGAGGAATATGGGCTGGTTGGTTCTAATAATAATTTAAATACTTATATTAGTGAAATAAGAAAAAAACTTGAACAAATTGGTATCGACCCTAAATCGATCGTTACCGTACCTAAAAAAGGCTTTCGACTCGATAATCATATATCTATACATGAAAATATAGAAACTGAAGATAGTAATGTGAAGGAAGATGTTATTTATCTCAATGATAAATATGATTATATTGAAAACCTAGAATATTTCCCTCAGCCAATTGATAGCCAATTAACGACCCAGCCCCCGCTCATCACTACTATTGATGAACCATCATCCCCTATTGATGAACCATCATCCCCTATTGATGAAACGAAAAATAACCATATTTATAATATGGATATTAATGAAGCCTTATCGCTTCAACACCGGAAGGATGAGGTAATAGAAAAAAGTGGTAAAAAACCCTTAAAGATATTATTCCTAGCTATTTCAACGTTTACAATATGTTATTTAATCTATTTATTTATTCAGCACCCAATGGATAATCCAAATCCAATCAATAATTATCTGACTGTAAGTACAAATGAAAACTGTGTAATACAAACACCGGTTGATATGGTCGGTAAAATTTCCAGCGATAATATTGCTACCGTAAATAAAAAGCTGAATAAATACAACATCCCATGTGATGAGCCAAAAAGAATTATTCTTTTATCGGATTTAAATAAATCCTACTCTATCGACAAAAACATATCTATTAGTATTTGCAAAGAAATCAATAAAAAATTTGATTGTATCTCAATCAATGATCAGAGGATTTAAATGAAAAAATATATTTTAACTTCACTGTTTTTAATTGCAACTGCATCAACTGCATCACTGATGATCAAAAAAAGTAGCCATGATGTCCAAATTTGCCATTCCGAAATATTATGGATTAAAGATAATAATACTCAAGATGGCCTGAGTTTAAAATCAAAAGTTAATGTTCAACTTTCTGCAGGCCAACAAGGGCGAATGAATATGTATGGTTACTTAAAAGATAATAGTCAGATTTACCGACTAGATAGAGCTCTTTACTTTGATTATCAAGATGTTGACCATAAAGGTAACTATGCCGTCACCTTTACTTCATCATCTGTAACCAATTCAGATAATATACCAGAGAAATTATTTTCTAACTTTATTCAATTAGAAGAAGATAAAATAAAATATTATGTCAACATTACTAAAATGGAAGACAATATTTATATTATCAAAGATGAATCCTATTCCGCTTTTACTTGTCAAGTTCAATAAAAAAAAGCCTACCAACAATTACGTTTAAGTAGGCAAAACCGTCAACATGGGAAATGACGAATCCAAATATCTATTTAAATCATGGAATAGTTAAAACGAGGGTAATGCGACCACTAAATTTCCCCGGTGCAACAGCGCCATTAGTTTTTAAGGTTGACGCCACCTGCACAGGCCATACTTGATTTGCTCTTACTGACTGAACCACCCCTTTTGCTGCCGACTGATTATTTAATGTAACATGGGACTGCAATTCTCCATTCGGACGCAGATAAACATTATCTTGCTGCAAGTTTGAAGAAACCTTCACACTCATATCTTTATTACATTGAATATAAAATAACCCCGTCTCTACATCGCCATTGAGCTCATCCGCATTTAAAGGACCGTGATCTAATTCGAGAGAATTCGCATTACCAGTCGGAGAAGTAAAGTAACATTTTCCTGCTGGAGGAGGCGCTATCCCGCAAATTCCGCCTGGTAACATTTTACCTTGAGCTCCTTTTGATGTAGCTAGAAAGATCCCTACACATTCATCCGTTGTGATTGCTCCACTATGTTGACTACTCCCTGTTCGAGGAAAAGAAAGGCCACAAATCGCATTGGCATCTCTGATAATTGCGGCCATTGTCGTGTAAGTTGCAAAATTGACATCACACGACCAATCTGCACGAGAAGCTATCCCCCCAGTCTCTTTCCCTGAATGTAGGTGATTAATTGTAAAATAACACCGTTTAGCACCTGTACTTCCAAGCACTGATTGACATGGGTTACCTTCATAAGGTGAGTTTTCTTTCCAATATTCGATAACAAAATGATAAATATTTTCATGCTTCGATAGTGATTCGACTTCTTCCACATACGAAAAATAGGTTGAACCATAACTTCCCAAACCAAAGAACAAAAATGGTATGGCTAATAATAATTGCTGAATTCGTTTTCCCATTTCATATCTCTTTATATTCATTTTAATGTTTTGATATCAGTACCGGATAAGGTTCTGAGAATGAAATTACTCGTACTCAAATAAAAAAGTGGCTATTGCAGCAATCTGCCCTGTTTTAATTTGTTTATTGTTGATTGCTTCAGGGGTTGCCTTGAGAAAAGTATTAAATTTAAGTTCATTTTTCCCAGCTTGAGTGATTGGTACTAGCGAAGAAAACTTATTCACTTTAATTTCTTCACCGCTAGCTAGCTCAATGCCAATCCCTAATCCAGGGTTGTGTTCCGTATCTGTTAATGCCAAATATCCTGACATTTGCCTATGTTCAGCTCCGGTAAACTTCACTTTCATTTTTTTCGCAATAGTTAAGTCGCAATTAGATAATACCAACGTTAACTCTCTGCGAGGCAACTCGTAAGTCGGGTCGTAAATATCTAATAACCGAATATCGCCAAAATCTACTTCCATCATTTTATTTTCCGGCAGAACAACACAAGGTGAATTCACCAGTGTCCCTTTCACTTTGACATTATTTTTAGCGGCAAAGACAATATTGCTACTTAAAAATGCCGTACTTATCAAAGTAAACAGTGTCCCTATTAATAGTGAGGTCGTATTTTTCATTATTGATACTCCACAACCATGGTGCCATTAGCAATAAAATCACCCGTCTTTAGTTCATTATCGCCATTCCTGACTAATACGGCCCAAAGTACACCGGGAGAGCTAGGGTTAATAAGGTATTTCTTACCTAACTCCAATTCGGTATCCGCAAGCTGAAATTTTACTGCTAGATTATTAACTCCAGTATTTAACCCATTTATATCAAAATCACTTTTTATTCCATCTAACATCAGATACATAGACCAGTTATTTTTATTTTCACCACATTGGATCTGGTAATTAACTTGCCTTTTTTGGTCATTACCTTGGATTGATTTTATTGATACATTACCAAAATCAACTTCAATATCTTTACCATCATCAATATGACAAGGCGGTGGTGTAATTAAATTACCTTTAATATTAATCCCTGTTTCATAGTCTTTTGCGGTTGATGTAAAAGATAAAATGGCACTGAGGAACACCAAACCGATTATGTTATTAACAGTCTTCACATCTCAGCCCCTTATTGATACACCACTTTCAACGTTGCATTTGCCGTAAAACTTTTTGCGGGTAAATCTGTACCGCTTTTTTTCACTAATACGGCATACAATTTCAATGGATTTGCAAAGTTAAAAGCAAGTTTCTTTTTCAGCGGGAAATCGCTGGTGTCTGCTTTAAATAACACCGCAAGGTTATCAATATCCGTTTTTAATAAGCGCTGATCAAAACTTGCCGATATTCCCTCAATAAAAATGTTCAGTTTAGGTTGGACGCCATCTTTACACGTCACCGTGTAGTCAATGGGTGCTTTATAAACCTCATCTTGGACACGTGTTGTTAATACATCGCCAAAATCAATTTCTATTGTTTGCCCATTATTAATTGAACAAGGCTTTGATAGTACTTCTCCTTTAATATCAATGTATAGGAATCCTGAAAAACCAAATACACTCGATATCTGTAAAGTGAGCAATAACACAAATACCTTTGTTAATGTTTTAATAGACATCATGGCGTCAAACCTTATTTTCTTGGCAGCACTGAGCATTCAGCTGACTGACAGCTAAATTTCAAATCCATAGTTCCACCGAAGTCATTGAGATAAACCAAAGTTGGAGATGAACCTAAATCTCCAGTAACTTTGCCTAAACCCGCTTCACTAAATGGAGCAACCATTACAGGTTCAAAATTTTGAACTTCAGTATTGCCTTTTTTCAGTTTTGTAATGGATAAAAAGTAAGGTGACGGGTTTTTCACAATATAATTCGCCCCCTGTTTAAGAATTTTCATATCATTTTCTTGAGGGATCACTTCCATTCTATCTTTAATTACAATTGCTGCTGGGCGGTAAAAAAGCTTAATTTTTGTCTGTAATGCAATTTGCAATACATTCACTTTCTCACTACGAGGTGGAATCTCTCTCACACTTAAGTAGTAAACACTTTCCCTATCTTTAGGTAACTGCGCTACTGCAGGGATTGCCTGTATTTTAATTTGGCTTTTTGAATTAGCTTCAATACGATGCACCGGAGGAGTCACAATAAAAGGTGAATTTACTTTTTCATCTTTGTCATTTTCTATCCATGCCTGAGCTAAATACGGGCTAGTTAAATGTTCGTTAGTCAGTCCCATACCGACTGTTTTGTCTTGTTCATTATAAATAATACGAGTTCTATCTAGTGCAATCGCTGAATAAGCCGATTGTGCTAATAAAGAAAGACTTATCGCTGTTACAATTTGAACTTTATTTATAAATTTCATATTTTCACCGTTGACGTTAAAACATATTTATAATTATTTGCATGGTAATAACATTGTATGTTCCATGCCACTTTCTATTTTTTCAGGTAATTGAATGTGACAAGATGAATTATTTCCCCAAGTCACTTCAAGAACATCTGATGGGTTAATACCCGCTAAGTAAATAAATCCGTTATCTGAAACGATGCCAACTTCAACATTATTTTCATTTTTGACGGATGCACCAAATGGTGGATAACTATTATTTGCAAGATGAATTGTTCCCAATATTTTTTCACCTTGAATGACATTAAACTTCCGGTATCCAATAGCCCCTTCCGTTAATGTCGCATGCTGTGTCGATTGAACTGCTTCCGCATTATCTGGCACTCTATTTAAATCTATTCGAATATTATTGCGGTTATAATCCATAACACTGGTAATAACGGCTTTACCATATCGATTCGTGCGTATCGGCGTTACCCCTGTTTGCACAGGAATATCAGCAACACCACTCGTATCTAACAGTATCCTTGACCCACCATTGATTGAGGTATTACGGTGTAAAGCACCACCTTCTTGGGTCATGGTCAGTCCCCCTTTCAACTGCATTGAAAGAGTAGATTGATTATCTTGAATATAAGTTCCACTCAAATTAAGTTGTGCGGTATCACCATCATAGTTATACATACCTGATGTTGTTACCTTGTCTTTATCCCATGTACCCGCTGAAATAGAATAAGTACTACGTTCATTTATACGGTCATAATAGTTAACGTTATGACTGTTCGTATTTCCTGAATAAGAACCTGAGTAACTAATACTTGCTTGGTTATTATCCAATGGTACATTTAAATTTAGATAAACTCCGTCATCATCATTTTGGTCTGATTTTGTTTTGTAAGCTGTTAAGCTAAGACTTAAATTTTTTATTTTTCCCAAATCAAAATAATTAGAAACTGTTAGATTATATTGATCCGATGATGACCTATTCCAATAAGTTTGATGTGAGTAATTTAAATACATATTAGTATTATATTCAGGGAATGCAGTACCAAATATAATAGTATAAAGCTCTTTACCACTATCAACCGTACTTTCGTTATAGCGACGGTCGATAAATTGGCTCATGCTCATATAATTTTTTTCAGAAAAACGATAGCCTGCGAATGTAATTTGGCTGTTAATATCATCAAATTGTTTGGAATAAGTGACGTTATATGAATTACCCGTCAAAGTTTGGTTATTTTCGGTTCTGCCCATTTCAGCACGAGAGATACTTAAGTTCCCTGACAATACGCCAAATGGTGCTAAATCACGCCCTAAACCAATCGCAATGTTTTGATATTCTGATGAACCAAGCATACCACCATAAACGGTTGTATTATTAGTTACCCCCCATGATAAGGAGCCCAAACTAAATGCAGGACCTTGAGTATCATGTTCATTTTTAGTCGGTTTACCAACGACAAACTGGTAAATCAGCTGACCCGGTCGAGTCAATGTCCCTAAACGAGATGTTTCCACTTTATAGTTAGTCACACTACCATCTTGTTCTTGAATAGAAACATCTAACGTACCGCCACCAAAAGAGTTCACATCCTGAATACGAAATGGCCCAGGACTAACTTCTTTTTGATAAATAATACGGCCATCTTGCTTCACAATGACGGTCGCATTGGTTTTGGCAACCCCCGCAATTTCAGGTGCATAACCTTGTAAACGCGGTGGTAACATAGATTCATTGGTTTCTAAACTAGCACCAATATAACGAATACTGTCAAATAGCGTTGAAGACAGATATTGTTCACCAAACGTTAACCTTGAATTTAAAGAACGTATGGCGCGATACGCATATAACTGATTCCATGACCATGATTGGCCACCTTTATTTAATTGGCCTTTTTGCGTTTGCCAATCACCTCTAAAACGCCAAGCACCAATATTTGTCCCCATTGTCCCTGTCGCTGTAATACCTGAATCCGTTCCTTTGTCACCCGTTTCTTTTTTAACAACCCGACCCGTCGCATTGTAGTCGATAAATGCACCTAGAATGCCATCATCCCAACGTGACGGAGGATCCCAATTTGGGTCTTCATATTCCATATAAGCTTGTGGGATACTGATTTCGACAATATTTTTTGCAAGATCACCTTGAGTCCGCATTTCTGGTACAGAGCGAATATCTAAACATTTTCCATCAAGTAACCAAGTTACTTTATTACTCCATTCTGGCTTTAATCCTAGTTGCCCATATAACTCAGGTGTAATGCAAGCTAATGATATTTTTTCATCATAATTAGGCGTAAAGAATATAATGGACTGCTCCATGGAAATTTTGACTTTATTTACAGCAATAGCTAAAGAGTAATTTCCAGGTGGAATATAATTAGCATGAGAAAACTTACTAAAATCGACATTTTCAGTGCTGTCTGCCTCTAAAAAATCAGTATTGAAATCAACTGCCTCCTCAGAAAATGCAATCATCGGCGTTAATATTAAAAGCATTAATTTTGTAATTAAATTGAGTTTCATGCTTTTCATTCAACTATGCCGCCTATCAGACTAAAAATGAAAAAGAAGGTAGAAACATATGGCGTCATGAATACGCCACATGTTTTTACTTAACTAAGCTTGAACTTATTGGTAAATAATTTTGAAGTTAGCAACAGTGTTAAAGCTACCTGTTGTTGCTTTCGCATCCGCTGCTTCGTTACCTTTAACGTATGCAGAGAAGTGCAGTGTAGTTTGTTTTCCATCACCAGCATTTAATGCGTATCCATCACCTGTACCTGGGAATGCTTTACCAAATTCAACAACTTTGTCAGCACCATTAGTGATTACAATACCGGCATTTTTAACTTTTCCACCTAAGCCAAGTAAGTCACCGGCAAAACCTTGGAAACCATTAATAGTTTGGCCAGTAAAGGTGATTTTTGCGTTTTTATACGTTTCTGTTGAACAGTTTTTCAATACGATATCGAAATCTCTGTTATCTGAACGATATTGGTTAGATGTCAGTTCATGTAATGCAATTTCACCAAACTCAACTAATTGTTTTAAGTTGTTTGCATCAATTGAACATGGAACATCGTTAATGAAACCAGTGAAGCGGACTTCACCTTGTGAACTTTCAACTGTTGGTGGCGTTACTGGATCTTCAGCCACTGCAACACCAGAAATTCCAACACCTAAACCTAAAGCCAGAGTTAACGCTAATTTATTCAGTTTCATAAACATTTCCTTTAAATGAGTAGGAAGTAGCTGCCTCTTTTCTGATTTTTATTGATAAGGAATCAATTTTATTTTTTTGATTACTTAACAGTGAAATTCTTCAGTCATCCAACATCATTAATTTCATTCAGATTAGAGGTGAATATATAAATAAGATCCCTTTCATCTATAATTTTTAAAATACCTAAAATTTTTAATTCTTTATTTTCTATTCAATATTAATTATTCCCATGAGGGGTAATTCGCTAAAATTGACATAGAAATAGAAAATGACTTTTTACACATGCCTTCCGATACTTTCTGATGTCAATTCTACATAACCGATATTTATTGTCAAAACCGACACATAATTAGAGTTAACAAAGAATAAATGACTAGTGAATTCAAAAGCAGCAAAATATAAAATCAAAACGCTATCAAAATATACATTTCAAATTTATTACTTAGAAAAACTTATATAAAACCCTCATTTTTCACTTACAAATATCTCAAAATATGTCAAATTACAGATAGATTTATATCGGAATTTAAATCTATATTTATCGACAAAGATAGATATTAAAACCAAGCAATAACAGAAAAACCGCAATTAAAATCCAAGCAAGACAAAAAAGAAGCGACAAAAAGAATATTAGAAAGTGAGGTTAAGATAAGTCTTAATTGAGATTACATCAAATTGAAACGGAATATTTCAATTAATTGTTCACAATGCGTTGCGCTTTTATCATGCATTTGTTTAATATTTGTTTCTATTTTCTCTATTTAATTTTAAATATCATTTTTTATATTTTTTATATTTTTTATTACCCTCATTTACTTTCTTTATGAATCAAAAAAATACTTAGCAAGGTTAAAATTTTTTGATGGTAATGCTTTCATTTCTTGATTCTCTATAGTTCAAGAAACTGTGATAAACTTGTGAACAGTAAACATTTGCATTTTTCAACGGGTGGGTCAGTAAAATGGAAAAGATGAGTGAAAAAAAAGTTCTTGCGATGGCTGAACATATTTGCCAGTCAAGAGGCGTCAGGTTGACACCACAAAGAGAAACGGTATTGCGCTTGATAGCACAACAACATGGTGCAATCAGCGCTTATGATTTACTCGACTTACTACGTGAAATTGAACCTCAAGCTAAACCCCCTACGGTTTATCGTGGCCTTGAGTTTTTAATGGAGCAAGGTTTTATCCATAAAATTGAATCAACAAACAGCTATGTCGTCTGCCATCATTTTGATAACCCAAGCCATATCTCTGTTATGTTGATTTGCGACCATTGCGGAAGCGTAACGGAAAGTGACTGTACAACAATAGAAGCTGCCATTATTAATTTAGCCGACGAACACCAATTCCGCTTAAGACATACCGTGGTGGAAAACCATGGCTTATGCAGAAGTTGTGACGAAGTGAATAGCTGCCAAGATCATGAACATTGTCATCATAACCACGAACAACCTATAGCATCAAAAAAGAAATAAATTACTGTATTGCTAAATAGTTTGATGAATACAAAAGAGAGAAGAGAAAAAATATAAGGAAGGAAACAAAACAGGCAGACCTCAAAATAAAGCAATGAAATCTGCCTGCAATAGTCATTCCCGGGTGTAACCTACCATGACAGCTGGCTACTAGCGGAAATTAATACCAATCACTGTTACGGATAACCCCAACAGCTAAACCTTCAATAGTGAAGTTTTGCTGACGTAAATCAACAACAATAGGTTCGAATTCTGGGTTTTCTGCTATTAATTCAACGCGGTTACCCTGTTGCTTAAAACGTTTAACCGTAACTTCATCTTCGATACGAGCGACAACAACTTGCCCGTTATGTACATTTTGCGTTTTATGCACAGCTAATAGATCGCCATCCATAATGCCAATATCTTTCATGGACATCCCGTTCACACGCAATAAAAAATCTGCATGTGGTTTAAACAGCTCCGGGTCAACTTGATAGTGGCTCTCAATATGTTCCTGCGCTAATAATGGTTCGCCAGCGGCAACACGCCCAATCAGAGGTAACCCCTGATCTTCGGTTTCTTCTTCAAGAAGCAGACGAATACCTCGGGATGCGCCTGAAACGATTTCAATAACCCCTTTACGTGCTAAGGCCTTTAAATGTTCTTCTGCCGCATTAGGCGAACGAAAACCAAGGCTTGCTGCTATCTCAGCACGTGTAGGTGGCATACCTGTCTGCGAAATGTGATCTCGCACCAGATCGTAAACCTGCTGTTGTCGAGCCGTCAGTGCTTTCATTCCGTTCCCCTGTTTGTTTATACAGTCAAGCTGTGAGTATATACAGGTAAATGAAGATTTGAAACAGTTAAATCGCGCAATTTAAGCATTTGTTATCGATTTACTCTCTTTTTGCCCGATTAAGTAACCAAACACCTTAACCAGAAAAATAACGCTGCCATAATACCAGCGCCCAAATGAACAGCGCTAAACCGATACTCACAAATACTGCAGCAGAACCAATATCTTTAGCTCTTCCTGAAAGTTCATGATACTCACTACCAATACGATCAACTACAGCCTCTACCGCGCTATTCAATAATTCGACTATTGCCACCAGCACAACTGAGCTCACTAACAAAATCCTATCTATATAGCTGATATCTAAATAAAATGCGATAAAAATTGCGATGATTGCTGCAACTGATTCCTGCCTAAATGCTGCCTCATTAACCCAAGCCGCTTTCAAACCTTTAAGGGAATATCCTGCCGCTTTAATCACTCGCGTGAACCCCTTAACTTGACTCGCCATATTTATTCCTTAAAAAATACAAACAATAATCGATTTTTACGGTCAAAGTGAATTGTCAGTAACAGATCTAACCAGGTATTTCTGGTATGATTGCACAGCATTGTTAACAAGAGGCTATAATCATTTATGTCACTATGGCGTAAAATATATTACAACACGTTGAATTTGCCACTTAAATTATTGGTAAAAAGTAAACTAATTCCTTCGGATCCCGTCACTGAGTTGCAGCTTGATGTCAACAGGCCAACTCTGTACGTATTACCTTATCATTCGAAGTCTGACCTCCTGACGCTACGGCATCAATGCTTAGCTATCGGTCTGCCAGACCCGCTAGTCGACAATGATATCAATGGAACGAAGCTTCCGGCTTACGTTTTTATCGATGATGGCCCACGTGTTTTTCGCTATTATTCACCGAATCCACGTAAGGATTCAGTAAAAACATTCCATGCTTATTTAGATTTGCACAAAAACAATCCAAATCTAGATATTCAAATGCTACCTGCATCCGTGATGTTTGGGCGTTCACCTGGGCGTGAAGGCCATACTCCAGCACCGCCACTGAAGCTGTTAAACGGTATCCAAAAGTTCTTTGCAGTTTTATGGTTAGGGCGTGACAGCTTTGTGCGTTTATCACCGATTGTCTCAATTGGGAAAATGGCACAAGACCACGGTACAGACACTATTATTGCCAACAAACTCGCTCGTGTCGCGCGTATTCACTATTCGCGCCAACGCTTAGCAGCAGTTGGGCCAAAACTTCCTGCACGTTATGAGCTGTTTAATAAGCTATTGACGTCAAAAGCGATTGAAAAAGCCGTTGAAGACGAAGCGCGTAGTAAAAAAATTCCACTCAAAAAAGCCCAGCAAAATGCCGTTGGGATGATGGAAGAAATTGCAGCCAATTTCTCTTATGAAGCCGTACGTTTAACCGATAGAGTTCTTAGTTGGACTTGGAACCGCCTTTATCAAGGTATCAATGTTCAGCACGCTGAACGGGTTCGCCAACTCGCACAAGACGGCCATGAAATCGTTTATGTCCCCTCTCACCGCAGCCATATGGACTACTTACTGCTCTCATATGTGCTATACCATCAAGGGCTAGTGCCGCCTCATATCGCAGCGGGGATCAATCTTAATTTCTGGCCAGCAGGGCCAATTTTCCGTCGCTTAGGGGCCTTTTTTATTCGCAGAACGTTTAAAGGAAACAAACTGTATTCGACTGTTTTCCGCGAATATTTAAGTGAACTGTTTGCACGTGGTTACTCCATCGAATACTTTGTGGAAGGTGGGCGCTCACGTACCGGTCGTTTATTACAACCGAAGACAGGTACTCTCTCAATGACATTGCAAGCGATGTTGCGCGGTGACTCACGCCCTATCACTATTGTTCCTATCTATATTGGGTATGAACATGTCATGGAAGTAGGAACTTACGCCAAAGAACTTCGTGGTGCAGAAAAAGAGAAAGAAGGCTTTTTCTCAATGGTTCGCGGGTTACGTAAATTGCGCAACTTAGGTCAAGGGTATGTTAACTTCGGTCAACCTATTTCTTTACCTCATTACCTCAATCAGCGTGTACCTGATTGGCGCGACTCTATCGATCCTATCGAACCACAAAGGCCGACCTGGTTAAACCCAACGGTCAGTTCGTTAGCTGATAACATTATGGTTAATATTAATAATGCAGCCGCAGCCAATGCGATTAACCTCTGTGCGACCGCATTGCTGGCATCTCGTCAACGCTCGCTCACTCGTGAGCAACTGATTGAACAAGTCGAATGTTACCTGCAATTATTACGCAACGTGCCATACACCGCAGATGCAACAACCCCAAATAAAACAGCAGAGCAATTGTTAGAACATGCTTTGCAAATGGATAAATTCGAAGTCGAAAAAGACAGCATGGGGGATATTATTATCCTTCCTCGTGAAAATGCCGTCTTAATGACCTATTACCGTAACAATATCCATCATTTATTGGTATTACCATCTCTAATAACTAGCATTGTGTTACACCATGAGCGCATTAGTCGCCAAGATATTCACTATCAAGTCGGTCAAATTTATCCGTTCTTAAAAGCAGAACTGTTTATGCGTTATAACAGTGATGAGCTACATGAAGCGGTAGATACGCTGATCGATGAACTGAATAACCAAAAACTAATTTGCTTAAGAGAAGGCGATATTGTGGTGTTAAATCCTCGCCGTATTCGTCCATTACAGCTTTTAGCCGCTGGTGTACGTGAAACCTTGCAACGTTATGCAATCACATTATCATTACTCAACGCGAGCCCTGAAATCAGCCGTAATACGTTGGAAAAAGAAAGCCGTATCCTTGCGCAACGCCTTTCTGTCTTGCATGGTATTAACGCACCTGAATTCTTTGATAAAGCGGTATTCTCGACATTAGTCGATACCCTCAGAGAAGAAGGCTACATTGATAATAATGAAAATGATATCTTTGTAACCAATGCACAGAAACTGTATGCCGTTCTGGCTCGCTTGATGTCACCTGAGATTCGCTTAACCATTGAAAGTGTTAGCCAAGACGATGAGTTTTCCACTGCGATAGAGAAGAATACAGAAGCTGAAACAAATGCAGACTAAAAATCTTGGAGCTAAATAAGTAAAAGGGGTAATGTTATTCACATTACCCCTTTTATTTAATAGAGCTAGTGCTAACAATAATCTATGTCCTAAATAATTCGAAGTGCCGCACCAATGATGAATTGTTTTTTGAAACCACTGAGTTCGATTAATCAAGGTGATGTTGCTGAATTATTTATCTAGTATTATCTCTGAGCATCGCTTCGTTAAAGAAATCCAAACCAATGGCGCTTACTTTTGGTTCCTAGATATAGGACTCACTGAAAAAGTATCGAATTCCGCCACACTAACCAAAACAGCCAATACCTAATATTGATAGCTAGAAGGATAGGCGATTTTTATGTGTATTCAATATTATTTTAATAAAAGAAAAGCCGCCAAAACCCAACATAAAAAATTGATAAATAGCAAATAAATTCAAAAAAACACACAGTTTGAAATATGGTAAATATCAAAAAATAATTTCAATTCATAATAAATTATCATTTCTTAATTAATCCCACTCTCTATGACTTCTTATTTAGTCCAAACAAGTACGTTCACATTATCAATCTAAATATATAAATTTCACCGCAAGACGAAATGCAATCATTGAGTCGAGTATTAACATCCACCACCAAAATGAGACATTAGATTACATAACTGAAATTTATAACAGCAACTCAATATCTGCTTATCTCACTCTATTATTGGTGTTTAGCACCTTTGATAGTTCATTTATTCACAATGGAAATATCCTAATTATGGAAACAACGACTTAAAGGAAGGAATAAAAGGAATAAATAAATGATTTTTGGTATTAACCGTTACAGTATCAAATCATCTCAGATGCCCTTATTGATTCCCGTTTTACTGTCCGTATCCATCATACCAACTGGTTCAGTCTTTGCTACTGGGTTTGTAGATGAAATCAAAGTGAAGCCTTACCACCTGCAGACAGGAGAGACCGTTCACAGTGTGGCTCATCAATACAATCTGACGGTGGAGGAATTAAAAACATTAAATCAAAAACGCAATTTCGCCCGCGCTTTTGAACAACTTTCAGCTGGAGATCAAATCGATGTACCAAGCACTTACATCGCCAATACGACAGATAAAACGACGAAGAAAGGTGTACAAGTAAACGACTCAGATAGTGAAATTGAGAACTGGTTGGCCCAAACTGCCCCTAACTTTTTCCAAGCGATGAACACACAAAGTGCAGAGGAGTACCTGACTAAACAGGCCAAGGATATGGCGGTGAGCACAGCGTCATCAACCATGGAGAGTTGGTTAAATCAATATGGTACCGCACAAATTAGTGTACAGCCGGGAGATAAACTGTCACAAAGTACGCTGTCTGCCGACATGCTGTTACCTGTATATCAAAACCCAGATTGGCTGGTGTTCACCCAGTTAGGAGGTCGGAACCTTAATGATCGCACCACCCTAAACTTAGGAGTGGGAGCTCGTCGGTTCAATGAGCAATGGATGTATGGCGTCAACACCTTTTATGACGCTGATATTACAGGTGGGAACAGCCGACTCGGTATTGGCGGAGAATTGTGATCCGATAATCTACGCTTTTCAACCAATGGTTATCTGCGACTCAACAACTGGCATCAGTCACGGGATTTTGACGACTACGATGAACGCCCCGCCAACGGATTTGATATGACCGCCAGTGCTTGGTTGCCATCTTATCCACAACTTGGTGGCAAACTGAAATATGAACAATATTTCGGTGATGAAGTGGCAATGAAAGGTAAGGACTCTCGTAG
The DNA here is from genome assembly GCF_028479545.1 of Providencia sp. PROV201. NCBI lineage: Bacteria > Pseudomonadati > Pseudomonadota > Gammaproteobacteria > Enterobacterales > Morganellaceae > Providencia > Providencia sp. PROV201. The sequence continues at coordinate 28,858 of NZ_JAMPNW010000027.1, read as the reverse complement.
TAAGTCGCCAAAAACAATGACTGTAGGGTTGAATTACACACCTATTCCATTAATTACCCTTGGAGCTGACTGGCGTACAGGACAAGGAACTGATGATCTGCAACTTCAGGCACAACTGACCTATTCATTCGGTGTGCCTTGGAAAGACCAAATATCATCGAGTTCAGTTGCTCGCCTGCGTTCGCTCTCAGGCAGCCTAATGGCACTGGTTGAGCGCAATAACAACATTGTACTCGAATACCGTAAACAGGATTTGATCAGTTTAATACTGCCGCAGGAAATCCGTGGTCGAGGTGCCAGCCTACAGTCACTGAGCGCTATCTTAAAAGCGAAATATGGTGCTGAACGTGTGAAATGGGGAATGCTGACAGAGTTTTCATCCAACTGTGGGAAAGTACAGTCTGTTGGCAAAAGTTTAACAGCTTGGCAAATTCGCCTACCTGCTTGGCAGGCGGGTAAAAGCAATACTTATACCCTAAATGCTATTGCATGGGATGGAAAGGGAAATGCATCAAAACCGGCCTATATAAAAGTGATTGTCGACGCAGGGTTTTCTAACCGCTACTCAAGTTTGACTGTTGGATCAGGTGTACTGAATGTCGATCAGTCGGAGGTATTAACGCTGACGATGCGGGATGAGCAGAATGCACCGATGACTAAATTGGCTTCATCGATTCAGTTGCCGTTCGCCTTCACGACACAAAAAGGCGGGTCATCACTATCGCCTTCGCAAAGTGGCGTTAAGTTGGAGGCGTTGAAAGAAACGGCACCGGGTGTTTATACCACCACCATCACCACTGGAAAATTGCCGGGCACCCTCATTTTTAGTCCGAAGGTAGAGGGGATCAATCTAGCGTCAACAAAAATAGAAGTGATGGCAGCCCCCGTAGGATTACAAATATTTCATAACGGCAGTGTTATAAAAAAGCGCCCCGTCGTTGGGGATGTCCTAACAGCAACACCAGAGTGCCAAGTCAACTGCATTTTGCCGACAGCTTGGCAATGGGAAGTGGAGACAATACAAGGATCAGGACAGTATCAAGCGATTAATGGCGCTACAGCCATGACATATACAGTCACCGCAGACACGCAAAAACGCAGGTTGCGAGCGACCGCACAATAAATACGCCTATAGGGCAACTTAATAAATTTAAAATATAAGGTAATAATTAGATGAGCAACAAAAATCAACAAACCCCAATGATCCGCAAAAACAACCTATCTGTCCTGATTGCGGGAGCCGTGTTAGGCATGACTTTTGGTACATCGGCACTCGCTGCCACGACTCAGACTCCGATCTCGATAACCTCCCCAGCAACAACTGCGGTTATTGGTCATGCACCAGAGCTAAAAGCGGGTACCATCACGGCCACAGATAAGAACAATGACGGTGTATTAGGTGAGAATGATGAGTTGAAAGCGTCAGGTTTTGACTTCAGTGATAAAGACAGCGATACACTAGTGTCTATCGTCTATGAATGGCATGACGGCAAAAATGTTATTGCAGGGCAAACGAGCGACATGCTGAAACTGACATCGGCATTGTTAGGTAAAAACATTACCGTTAAGGCCGTCGCAAAAACGGATCCAGCTAAGACGGAGCCGTCAGAGAGTGTAGCCGTAGCAGCAGCAACCTTCATCGATATCGGTGGTAAGACAATAGTGGGCGGCACTAATATCCCAACAGTGAATGGCAATATCGTGAAATCAGTAACTATTTCGGGTCTCACTGGAGCTGGGTCACGACCGCTGGTTGGTGATTCGCTGAAAGCAAATGTCACCTGTCACGGGACTTGTGATAATAACCTGACTTACAAGTGGCAGATTCAAGACTCTGTGAATTCGAGCAAATACACAGACATTTCAGGTGCAACCACAGCAACATACACGGTTAAGGGCACAGAGCAGAAACGTAAAATTCAGGTTATCGTTTCGAACAAATAATCACTATCCCCCGCAGCGAAACATTTCGCTGCGGTATTTTTGATAATAAGCATCCATAACACACTGCGATAACAGAAGAGGATATTCATAAAATGGCAGAGAGGACAAAAATTATCCCCCTTATTCGTCTGATAACGTTGGCTGCAGGATTGGTCATCGTAGGAGGCGTATCCGCTTCTGTGATCGAAGTCAATACCCAAACGCTTCCCGTTATCGGTCATGCACCTGTCGTGACTGATGTTCAATTTAATAATAAGACACCCGCCGTTAATGACACGGTCACCGCTGATCCAAAGATAACGGATGCAGATAAGGATGCATTAGAAACATCACTTTTTCAATGGAAACTCGATGGTAAAAATATTTCAGGAGCCACGCAAAATAGCTATAAACTCGTCCCCGGCGATGGCAATGGAAAACAACTGTCGGTCGAGGTCACGCCACAAACCGACCCTAAAATCACAGAACCAGCAACTGGCGCTATATTCACTTCATCAACTCTCACTACTAGAGGGCTGGCACCAGAAGCTCATGATGTGAAAATTGATGGTCAGCCAGAGCCTGGTGGATTACTGACCGGAAATTATCGCTACCATGATGGGGACAGCCCGAGCGATCCTGAGAGTGGAACCAGTTTCGAGTGGTTCTGTTTGCGTAACAAGAATCATCAGGCGATATCAACAAGCAGAACTTATCACATACAAGATGCAGATATAGGGTGTGAAATTTATTTCAATGTCATCCCTCGCTCATCAAGCGGAACACCGAGTACAGGTGCGCAAATTCAATCGAAGAAGGTCACTGTAGCTAAAGCAATACCATCACATCTAGTAGAAATATATAACGGCAACCAAATAGGGAATCGCTCCGGATATGGGTACAATATGGTGATAAATTATTCGCACCTCGGTTATGGCAAACCGATATCAATAATCATCAGTGAATACAGGAACGGAAATATCAGTGTGATAAATAACTATCAGGTTGGTAAGAAGACTCACATTGGTTCAATTGTTACTGACGACGGAAACACTATAAAGTTTGGAGATAATGCAAGCTCCAGTATCGGGGAAACTATTTATCTTGTGGTCCGCGTTGATTTTCCAAACGGCAAATTTGCCCACGCGACATCGTCTAAAATAGTACTGCAGCGTCGGTAATTTGCTCACTCAAAACCCTAGCCATTTGGTTAGGGTTTTTCCAGCCATTGAGAGGAAAAGCTGAAAAGCATGCTCCTGTTAATCGTCAACAACCTGTTTACCAATAACTCAAAAAAATTCCGACAAATAAGATAAAACCAACATAGTTATTATTCATAAAAGCTTTAAAACAGGGAGCACGCTCTCTATTGACCATCAGTTTTTGCTGATAAACAAATAACCCCACAACCAGCGCCAGAGAAAAATAGTAAATGCTCCCCAGAGCAGCCAATGATCCCACAGCCACCAGCAAGCCAACCATCAGGAATTGCAGTACGCCAATAATCAGTTTGTCATACTGCCCGAATAAAATAGCGGTTGATTTCACACCAATTTTTAAATCATCATCACGGTCTACCATCGCATACTGAGTATCGTAGATCACAGACCAAATAATATTAACTAAAAACAGTAACCAACAAACAACAGGTAAAGTTTCGCCAACAGCAGAGAAAGACATTGGGATTGACCAACCAAAAGCCGCGCCTAATACCACTTGAGGTAAGTTACTGACCCTCTTAACAAAGGGATAAACCCATGCCAAGGCCAAACCGGCAACTGACAACCAAATAGTCATTGAATTGAGTGTTAAAACCAGCAGGAAAGAAAGGCCAACAAGGCTTGCAAACAATATTTTTGCTTCTTTTTCTGTCACGTCACCACTCGGGAGAGGGCGGTGTTTAGTCCGCTCTACGTGACCATCAAAATGGCGGTCAGCAAAGTCATTAATGACACAGCCAGCGGCACGCATAAAAAATACGCCAGCAGTAAAGACAATTAAAAGATGTAAACTTGGCGTACCTTGAGCCGCAATCCATAATGCCCAATACGTCGGCCACAGTAGCAACAGTGAACCAATGGGTCTATCAATACGCATTAAACGGCTGTATGCATGCCATTTACTTAGCGTCATACTTCCCTCCACTTTGTCGTGCTCCTTTTCGAATTCCATCATACTTCAAATTGGGTATATTTTAATACCACCAAACTCTACAACTTACTGATTTATATTTGTTGGCATAGTGTCATTGCAGAGACCTGAAAATTCAAAATACTTAGGATAGTTAACGATATGCAGGTGATTCAGGTAAAAATATTTCTGTTAATAATAAGGGTTTATCCGATAACCTTAACCGAGAACAACGCACCCAACGATTTGCGCAAGAACCAATATGGATATAATCTCGAGTTAAACTATCGCGGCTAAATAAATAACGTCCTAATGGCATTCTCCCAATATCCACCAATTGCTGGTCATCATCGGTCAGTGTCTCTTCAGGGATTACAGTTCGGCCCAGTAACCAAGGGATACCATCACCATACATGACAACTTCTCTGACCCAATAGCGCTGGCTTTTAGGTAAAGACTGCACTTCATCTGCACTCAGCTTATCTTGCGATACATAGCACTCTAAATAAGGTATCACGGTCACTTGCTGGCTATGCTGCTCAAAACGCTTTGTCATTGAGCCAAGCTCTAATAGCCAATCTAATATATTAGCAGGCACTATTTTATCGTTTTTATCGTTCTCCGCCAGCCAATGAATCGGCTGAGAAGTAAAAAGCGTTTCATCCATTACTTAAAATTCCACCATGGGTAACATGGTTATGATTTACTGTATTTCTTACGCAATAGGATATCACGTTGTTTTACGACAAGGTTAAAGTTAGCTAACAATTTATATAAAAAGTCACATTTTCAACACAAAATGTAAAAATATAGTGAAAAATATTTTAATTACTAGCGAGTTATCGATAATAATAAAATTTATTAATATCATAATAAATTTTATTTAATTGCTTGAAAAACGAACAATTTGACAATGATTTGTTGAACAATATAAGGCAGGAACTCCCTACCTTATATTGAAGTATTTAAATAATACGTTGTTAACTTATCGCCAAGCTTTATAGCTGTTAATCAGACCATTGGTCGAACTATCATGGCTACTCACCGTATCACTATTTTCTAATTCAGGCAGAATACGGCTTGCGAGCTGTTTGCCTAATTCCACACCCCATTGGTCGAAAGTGAAAATGTTTAAAATCGCCCCTTGGGTGAAAATTTTGTGCTCATACATCGCAATCAATGCACCTAACGAATAAGGTGTGATTGATTTCAATAAGATGGAGTTAGTTGGGCGGTTACCTTCAAACACCTTATAAGGCGCAACATATTCCATATCTGCGACATTCTTCCCTTGCGCAGCAAACTCGGCATCAACCACTTCACGAGTTTTACCAAATGCTAATGCTTCCGTTTGCGCAAAGAAATTAGATAATAATTTTTCGTGATGATCCCCTAACGGGTTATGGGTTACCGCAGGTGCGATAAAATCACATGGGATCATCTTCGTTCCTTGGTGGATCAACTGATAAAACGCATGTTGACCATTGGTTCCCGGCTCCCCCCAAATAATCGGGCCTGTTTGATAAGTAACAGGTTTTCCATCACGATCAATATATTTACCGTTCGATTCCATATTGCCTTGTTGGAAGTAAGCGGCAAAACGATGCATGTATTGGTCGTATGGCAGAATCGCTTCAGTTTCCGCTTCAAAAAAATTGTTGTACCAAATGCCAATCAAACCTAACAACACAGGAATATTCTTTTCTAGCGGCGTTTGGGTAAAATGTTTATCCATCGCATGGGCACCGTTCAATAATTGAACGAAATTATCAAAGCCGACCGATAAAATAATGGATAAACCAATCGCTGACCATAATGAATAACGGCCACCAACCCAATCCCAAAATTCAAACATATTGTTGGTATCAATACCAAACTTCGCGACTTCTTCGCCATTTGTGGAAAGTGCCACAAAATGCTTAGCCACTTGGCTTTCATCTTTTGCCGCAGCCAAGAACCAATCGCGAGCAGAATGCGCATTAGTCATGGTTTCTTGGGTTGTAAAGGTTTTTGACGCAATTAAAAACAAGGTTGTTTCTGGGTTCAGCTTTTTCAGTGTTTCCGCAATTTGCGTACCATCCACGTTCGATACAAAGTGCATGTTTAGGTGGTTCTTGTATGGACGCAGTGCTTCTGTCACCATGAATGGACCAAGGTCTGAACCACCAATACCGATGTTCACCACATCCGTAATCGCTTTACCGGTATAACCTTTCCAATCACCACTAATAATGCGCTGGCTAAATTGCTGCATTTTATCCAATACCGCGTTCACTTCTGGCATGACATCTTTGCCATCAACATAAATAGGGGTGTTATCGCGGTTACGCAAAGCAGTATGTAGTACCGCACGGTCTTCAGTACGGTTAATTTTCTCACCTTGGAACATACTGTTAATAGCGCTTTCTAGCTCTGTTTCTTTTGCTAAAGCCAATAAATGTTCCAATGTTTCTTGAGTAATTCTATTTTTGGAGAAATCCACTAAGATTTGACCATCGAACGTCGCCGAAAAATGAGTAAAGCGGTCTTTATCCTGTGCAAACAAATCACGCATATGGACATTTTTCATTTGCGCAAAATGTTGCTCTAGCGCCCGCCATGCAGCCGTTTGGCTTGGATTAATACTTCTCATGGATAACACTCTCCAAATAATTTTAAATAGAAATAGATTGTACCCCGTCACGAAAACGAGACTTATCGGTTTTCTGCGTTATATTGATATTCCCCAATTCTGCCGCACTTTTCCAGACTTAATTGTCCCTTTTATTGAAATACGCACTTTCTAGACCAATGAGCATACAAAAGTATGTGATTCAGCTAGCTGAACGCTAATCAACACCCATACAGCTTGAAGTATGGCGAGTATATACTCTAAATAATTCAAGTTGCATGTAGGCGACAAGCGAAGATAGACCGATGAGCATACAAAAGTATGTGATTCGGTTATCTGAGCGCAGTCAACACCCATGCAGCTTGAAGTATGACGAGTATGACGGGTACATTGAGAAAAGCGATAATAAATTACCTATCATTAGAATTACTGATTTCCTTCGATTCCTGATTGACGCCATCCTATTTACCCGATAAATCTATATAAAGATTAGGTTTAACCAAAGGGATTGACACCATGAATATCGCAGCGTCTTCAGCAGACAACCATCCGTATGTTATCGCCAAATTTGGCGGTACCAGCGTCGCTAACTTTGAAGCAATGAATAACAGCGCCAATATCGTACTTTCCAACCCAAATGTACGAGTTGTGGTACTTTCAGCTTCTGCTGGCATTACCAATTTATTAATCGAACTGGCCGAAGGCTGCGACGCAGATAAACGCAATGAACTGCTGAAAAAAGTGAAGGATATTCAATACGCAATTATTGATAACCTACAAACTGCTGATGTTATTCGTGAAGAAATCAATCGCTTACTCGATAATATTGCTCATTTAGCTGATTCGGCTGCTTTAGCCACTTCTGACGCATTAACGGATGAAATGGTGAGTCACGGCGAATTAATGTCAACCTTGCTATTTGTTGAAGTACTGCGCCAACGCAACGCTAACTCCCAATGGTTTGATGTACGCAAAGTAATGAGAACCAATGATAGCTTTGGCCGTGCTGAACCAGAACTTGCTCAGCTAAAAGCATTATCAGAGCAGCAACTCATGCCACGCCTTGCCGAGTCAGTTGTGATCACCCAAGGGTTTATTGGCCGTGATGAAAAAGGCCGTACAACAACTCTTGGTCGTGGTGGAAGTGACTACACCGCTGCCCTGTTAGCCGAGGTTCTTAATTTATCACGTGTCGATATTTGGACTGATGTTCCTGGAATTTACACCACTGACCCTCGCGTCGTACCGAGTGCCCAACGCATTGATGAAATTGCTTTCGATGAAGCGGCTGAAATGGCGACCTTTGGCGCAAAAATTTTGCATCCTGCGACACTCCTTCCTGCAGTGCGCGCAGGGATCCCTGTTTTTGTTGGTTCAAGTAAAGCGCCCGAAGCTGGCGGCACCATTGTGTGTGATAAAACCACTAATCCGCCGCAATTTAGGGCATTAGCACTGCGCCGTAAACAAACGCTACTCACCTTGCACAGCCTAAAAATGCTGCACGCACGCGGTTTCTTAGCGGAAATTTTCACCATTTTACTGCGCCACAATATTTCAGTGGATTTAATTACCACTTCAGAAGTCAGTGTGGCACTAACCTTAGACACAACAGGCTCAACAGGAACTAACGGTAGTTTACTCACCAATGCGCTAATGACTGAGTTATCCGCATTATGTCGTGTCGAAGTGGAAGAGGATTTAGCGCTCGTCGCAATCATTGGTAATGAGCTATCGCAAGTGAATGGCCTAGGAAGGCAAATTTTTGGCGCACTTGAGTCATTCAATATTCGCATGATCAGCTATGGCGCAAGTAGCCACAATATTTGTTTATTGGTCCCCGGAAATGATGCTGAAGAGATTGTTCGCACCTTGCACAGTAATTTATTTGAATAGTGTGGAAGTTTGATCAAAATACCAGAAGGCGATCGTCACGATCGCCTTCTATATTATGCAGTTAATCCCCTCCAGCCTGTTTGCTGGGTTGTGTAACATTGCTGGTGTATTGCAGCATCTTGCCCGTCACACCGTTATTCTGTTTTAAAAGCGCCAAGTTCCCTTTTGCAGTTTCATTACCGAGTTCTACCGCTCGTTCAAACCACATTACCGAACGGAAAATATTTTTTTCACCGCCCTCGCCTCGTGCATACATCACCGCAAGGTTATTTTGAGCATCGCTATTCTTTTTAAATGCCGCTTTTTCCAGCAATTGCCGTGCTCTGTGTGTGTTTTTCGCCACACCTGTTCCCGTTAAATAAAAGATAGCTAACTGGTTTTGAGCCTCAATGCTATTTTCTTGAGCAATCAGCAACCAACTCAAAATGTCATTCACATCAACATTTTTCAGCTCTCCAGACACATACAGTTCTGCTAACTTAATTTGAGCCTCTTTACCATCATTGTTGGCAAGTGATATATACCACTCAACAGCCTTTTTGGGGTCTTTTTTAACCCCACCTAACCCTTTTTCATAGAATTCAGCTACCTTCATTCCTGCATCTTGGGATTCATTTTGTGCAGCACGTTCATACCAGATAAAGGCTTCAGCAAGGTCTTTGCCAACGCCATTGCCTTGTTCATAGGCTTTCGCAATCGCCAATTGAGCCGCAATATTGTTCTGTTGCGCCGCGCGTTTATACCAGTACATTGCTTGGTAGCTATTTTTTTCTATTGCGCTATGGCCTTCTTGATAAAAATCCCCCATATTTACTTGCGCTGTTGCAGAGCCCATATTGGCGGCTTGGCGATATAAGTAAATCGCCATTTCATCATCCAGTTCTACGCCTTCACCATTTTCATACATCACTGCTAAGTTATTCACTGCGGCTGCAATATTATTGCCCGCACTTCTTTCATACCACTCACGCGCCTTTTGGTAGTCAATACCACCACCTAAACCATCATGGTAAAATAGCCCCATGGCAAACTGTGCGTTAGCGTGTTCTTGCTCTGCGGCTTCTGCATACCATGCTTTCGCTTGCTTTAAATTTTGCTCAACACCAATACCATGTTCATATAAGTAACCCATCGCATATTGGCAATAAGCATCGCCTTTTTCGGCACCTCGGCGATACCACTTTTCCGCTTGTTGGTATTTTTCCTGATTTTGCAGCAACATCCCTAAATAATAGTCTCCATCCGTATTATCTCGGTCAGCCACTTTTTTAAACCAGCGGTAAGCCTCTTTCTCATTGACCGCTAGAAATTCAGTCCCATCCATATAAGCAAGCCCAACATCTACCATCGCCTCTTCATCACCAGCATTCGCTAGCTTTAATTTGGCTTTGAACTCATCAGGCATAGGCGTACTTTTAGGCTGTGCCTGTAGCGTATCCGGTTTATTTTTCGTCGAAGGCGCTTCAACGATATTGCCAGCTTGCGCAAGGGAAATACCGCTAACATAGAGAACTAACAGAAAAGAACGTAATTTCATCACCATGACCCATTTATTGGCGTTATGTCATTAACATATCATTCCAATAAAAAATTCATAAGGGATGTTGGCTGAAAAAGTAGAATTACAAAGGAATTATTCAGAAAACGGAGGAGACGCCAGTTTCTTGCTGAAACTTTTGTCTCCTTAATAAGCTACAGTTCTTAATTAACGCGGTAACCACCGTGTTTGCTGGCAAATAAATTAAATTTACCCCACTCAATTAGCAGGGCTTCCAATGTGCGATAGCTAATCTTACACAGCTCAGAGATCTGAGAAACCACAAAGTGGTTTTCGCTCACCAGCTCTGGTGAAAAGACTTCGGCAATCCATTCACACTCTTTCGTAGTCACCAGCCAACCATCATTGGTCGAAAATTTATGCACGGGTACCATACCGTCTTTAGGGCTTTCTTGGGATAACAGCTTATTTTCATCGAGTTGGGCTTGATGAAAAGCCGTGATTTCCTCCTCTGAAGGGATAGGTTCCACCGCTAAATTTTCTTCTAAAAACAGATAAATCTCTTCTGCTCTCGCAGGCGTTAGCTCACTTCTTAACCAAATCTGATTAAAACAGTGCTCACCCAGTGAATCATCGGTATCAAGCTTGTCCATGATTTGTAACACACTCATCATGGCACTCACCGCATCTTCACTCATCATAAAGGTTTCAGGCGCCGCGCTGTTTTGGATCTGATAAGGAAAAACTGCCGAGCGTGGCAGTTCTTCTTCAATAATAAATTCATAGCTCATCATTGGACCCCTCTAATGTATTACCTATAAGATGGTGCCGAATACATGAAAAATCAATATATTGATCTTGTTTTAATCTTCAGGATCATAAGCTAAGTTTGGCGCTAACCAACGTTCTAACTCTGTCACTGACATCCCTTTGCGTTTTGCGTAATCCTCAATTTGGTCTTTTTGTAGCTGAGCTACCGCAAAATATTTACTTTCTGGATGACTAAAATACCAGCCTGACACTGAGGCGCCTGGCCACATCGCATAAGAACTGGTGAGCTGCATACCAATTTTTGCTTCCACATCAAGTAACTGCCAAATTTTTGCCTTTTCTGTATGCTCAGGGCAAGCCGGGTACCCCGGTGCAGGACGGGTTCCTTGGTAATTTTCACGAATAAGCTCTTCATTACTCAAGTTTTCATCAGCCGCATAACCCCAATAACGCATACGGACTTGTTGGTGTAGATATTCAGCAAACGCTTCCGCTAGTCTATCCGCCAGCGCTTTAACCATGATTTTATTATAATCATCATGCTGTTGTTCATATTCATCAGCAAGCGCATCTTCTTCTAAGCCCCCAGTCACAGCGAAAGCCCCAATATAGTCAGCTTTACCGCTATCCTTTGGCGCGACAAAGTCAGATAAACAATAGTTTGGAAATTCCGTTTTTAAGGTTTGTTGGCGTAAATTCAGCCCCATCACTTGCACCTGGTTTCGCGACTCATCGGTATAAATTTCCACATCATCCCCAACCCGGTTTGCAGGGAATAAGCCAAAAATACCTTTTGGTGTTAATAAGCCGTCTTTATCTAGCTTATCTAACATATTATTAGCGTCTTTCAATAGCTTACGAGCTTCAGAACCCACCACTTCATCTTCTAAAATTCGCGGATATTTACCTGCTAAAGACCATGTCATAAAAAATGGCGTCCAGTCTATATAGCCTCTCAAGGTTGAAATAGGTGCTGTGACTTCTTGAATACCAAGGAATTTTGGTACCGGAGGTTGGTAATTTTGCCAATCAATCTTCACGGCATTCGCTCGCGCCACATCCAGTGCTACAGGAGGGGTTTTTGGCCTTCTACGGCCATGTTGCTGACGAACGGTTTCATATTCACGACGAGTGCGCGCCACAAAATCTGCTTTTTGTGTTTCTGATAATAATGCAGCCACCACTCCCACGGTGCGTGAAGCATTTTGCACATAAGTCGTTGGCCCACTATAGTTTTGCTCAATTTTTACAGCGGTATGTGCCTTTGATGTTGTTGCTCCACCTATCAATAATGGCAAGGTAAACCCTTGTCTTTCCATCTCTTTTGCCACATGCACCATTTCATCAAGCGATGGCGTGATCAACCCAGACAAACCAATGATATCAACGTTCTCTTCACGTGCTGTTTTTAGAATAGTTTCACACGGAACCATCACACCTAAGTCAATGATTTCATAGTTATTACATTGCAATACAACCCCAACAATATTTTTACCAATATCATGAACATCGCCTTTTACGGTAGCAAGCAAGATTTTTCCTGCACTACTACCTGATTGCTTAAGCTCTTGAATATAGGGTTCTAAATAGGCTACAGCTTGTTTCATCACCCGAGCAGATTTCACCACTTGAGGTAAGAACATTTTGCCTTCCCCAAATAGGTCACCAACCACATTCATACCGTTCATTAAAGGGCCTTCAATCACTTCGATTGGGCTGGAAGCACGTTGGCGAGTTTCTTCCGTATCTTCAATGATAAATTCGGTAATCCCTTTCACTAGTGCATACTCAAGGCGCTTTTCCACTTCCCAACTACGCCATTCTGCTTGTTGAACTTGTTGCTCTCCAGCCCCTGCTCCACGGTATTTTTCCGCCAGCTCAAGTAAGCGTTCTGTGCTGTCATCACGGCGGTTTAAAATCACATCTTCAACAGCATCTTTTAATTCCGCGGGTAAATCATCATAGATGGCAAGCTGCCCTGCATTAACGATCCCCATATCCATTCCATTACGAATGGCGTAATACAAGAAAACAGCATGAATTGCTTCACGGACAGGGTCGTTCCCTCTAAATGAAAAGGAGACGTTGGAAACCCCACCAGAAATCATCGCATGAGGTAACTGAGCCTTGATATCCTTACAGACTTCAATAAAATCAACTGCATAGTTATTATGCTCTTCGATTCCGGTGGCTACGGCAAAAATATTCGGGTCAAAAATGATATCTTCAGGTGGGAAGCCCACCTCTTCGGTAAGGATCTGATAAGCACGGCGGCAAATTTCAATTTTCCGCTCACGTGTATCTGCTTGGCCAACTTCATCAAATGCCATGACGACCACGGCAGCACCATATTTACGCAATAATTTAGCGTGCTCAATAAACGCCTCAACCCCCTCTTTCATTGAGATTGAGTTAACTATCCCCTTACCTTGTATACACTTAAGCCCCGCCTCGATCACTTCCCATTTTGAGGAGTCAATCATAATCGGCACGCGTGCAATATCTGGCTCGCCAGCAATTAGATTCAAGAAACGTACCATCGCTGCATGGGAGTCCAGCATTCCTTCATCCATATTGATGTCGATGATTTGTGCACCATTTTCAACTTGCTGACGCGCTACATCTAAGGCTTCTTGGTAATTTTCTTCTTTAATCAGCCGCTTAAATTTTGCCGAACCAGTCACGTTGGTTCTTTCCCCAACGTTCACAAATAATGATTTTTCGCCAATATTTAGTGGTTCTAAACCGGATAAGCGGCATTCAACAGGGAGTGACGGTAATTGACGTGGCGTGATGCCTTTTACTGCTTCTGCCATTTTTTTGATATGTAATGGCGTCGTTCCACAACATCCACCAACAATATTCAAGAACCCTGCGGTTGCCCATTCATGAATTTGTTCAGCCATATTTTGTGCATCAAGGTCATACTCTCCAAACGCATTTGGTAGCCCCGCATTAGGGTGCGCGCTAACATAACATTCAGCAATCCTTGATAATTCAGAAATGTACTGACGAAGTTCATCAGGGCCTAATGCACAGTTCAAGCCAAATGATATCGGCTGCGCATGGCGCAATGAGTTATAAAATGCTTCTGTTGTTTGTCCTGATAATGTACGGCCAGAGGCATCCGTGATCGTACCCGAGATCATAATTGGCAGAGAAACACCCAAAGCTTCCAGTTCGGTTTCTACCGCAAAGATCGCGGCTTTCGCATTCAATGTGTCAAAAATTGTTTCGATCATGATCAGATCCACACCGCCTTTCACTAAGGATCGTGTAGATTCGCGATAAGCTTCAACGAGTTGATCAAAGGTAATATTGCGATAAGCCGGATCATTTACATCAGGAGAAATAGACGCGGTACGGTTTGTCGGGCCTAATACGCCAGCGACATAACGCGGCTTTTCAGGGGTTCTACGTGTCCACTCGTCGGCACACTCACGGGCAAGGCGCGCAGCAACTTCGTTAATTTCAGCGGAAATCGATTCCATTTTATAATCAGCCATCGCAATGGATGTTGAGTTAAAGGTATTGGTTTCAACAATATCCGCCCCAGCTTCAAAATATTGAGAATGAATATCACGAATGATATCTGGTTGAGTTAAGACTAATAGGTCGTTATTTCCCTTTAGATCACTCGGCCAATCCGCGAATCGTTCACCGCGAAACTGGGCTTCCGACAACTTATGTTGTTGGATCATTGTTCCCATTGCACCATCTAATACCAATATACGTTTTTTTAATTCTTGTTCTAATTGATTAACTTTTGCGGACACTGCACTGCCCTCCTGAAATGGAACACTGAGAAATAAGTCAAATTTTTACTTTTAACATCCTATCACAACTTCTCATGCGAAAATTCGCTGTTATGATGAGAGTTTTTCAAGGTTGCACAAGAGCACACTTTTCACTGATCCGATGAGTATTTTCAGGTGAAATAGTTCATAATAGAAGCAAAATGACAGTCAGGAGAGACTTAATGGCAACGGCACCAATTACTAAGAAACTTAAAAAAGCAAAAGGGCCGGCGAGTGGCGCAGCTGCAGCAGGACAAGTACAGTCATTAAGTCGTGGCTTAACACTGTTGGAATATATTTCCGAATCAACAGGGGGGATCGCCCTCACAGACCTTGCGATGCAAGCTGGCTTACCAAACTCAACAACACACCGCCTATTAATGACATTAGAACAACATGGTTTTGTTCGTCAAACGGGTGATTTAGGCCTATGGGTTATTGCTTCTCATGCTTTTATCATTGGTAGTAGCTTCTTAGAAAGTCGCAATTTATTAGCCCTTGTTCACCCGATACTGCGCCGCTTAATGGATGAATCAGGGGAAACCGTCAACTTAGCGATCCTAGACCATACCGAGTACGATGCCGTTATTGTTGACCAAGTACAATGTAATGCGCTAATGAGAATGTCAGCACCGATCGGTGGAAAACTGCCATTACACGCCTCGGGGGCAGGTAAAGCATTCATTGCTAACTTACCGGAAGATAAACTAGTTCCACTTTTAAGCCGTAAAGGTTTACATGCTTATACGCCTTATACATTAACTAACCCATCAGCCTTAAAAGAGAATTTACAACAGGCTAAAAAACAAGGCTTTTCTTATGATGACGAAGAGCATGCTTTAGGGTTACGCTGTATTGGAGCTTGTATTTATGATGAGCACAAAGACGCTTTTGCAGCCATTTCTATTTCAGGCCCATTATCTCGTATCACCGATGACCGCATTACTGAATTAGGCGCCATGGTTATCAAAGCTGCAAAAGAAATAAGCCATGAATATGGCGCAAACCGCTAACCAAACAGTAAAAGTGAAATACGAAACAACTTGTATTTCACTTTGAATCAACCTAATAGAGCATTTTCACTTCCTGCTAGTCGCCTTGCTGATTTGTCGAAACATTAGGCAACTGCGAGGTCTTCTCAAATAACTTAAATTTTTGCATATCACGATACTTTTCAATGAGTGCCAATGCGATAGCCTCTGTTTCAGCATCCGCTTGTCCTTCAATATCCCGCGGGCGGAAATGCAATTGGAAAGCACGTAATATTTTTTTCGTCTGTGGATCTAACTTACCTGATAACGGAATTGTTGAATAACCATAATAATTAAGCGCTTTTTGAACGCGTAGCACGTTTGCAGGCTCATTGGCATTACGCCCCGCTAGAAATTTAGTCACTGTGTTAGGGTCTGGCCAAGCCCCTATTCCATTTTGAGCAAGACGTTGCCATGGAAATGCCTTACCCGGATCTTGCTTGCGCAGTGGAGCAATATCACTGTGGCCAATAATATTCTCTGGGGGAATGTTATACCGCTGCATAATATCTTTGACGAGAGGGATCAAGGCAACAATTTGCGCTTCATTATAAGGGGCCCAATGCAGTTTTCCTTTTACATCCTTTTGCAATCCTGCATTGACGATTTCAATTCCAATAGAAGTATCATTCAGACCATTATGCTGTCGCCAATAGCTTTCACCTGCATGCCATGATTTTAACGATTCAGGAACGAGCTGTAACACAACAGGCAGACCATTTTTAGTTTCAGGTACACTCGGAACAAGGTAATGGGAACTCACTTTGCCTTGTGTTAGCAGAGTTATAGAATGCGCATCATCAGAGACTGTATAGTGAATAATGATATATTGAATACGTTGACTACTATTTTTTGATGGGTAACGGTTATCAAGATAGTAACCGTTGTTCGAAGCCGAACAGCCTAATAGCAAAAAGGCAAATAATATCCCTATATACTTGAACATCGAACCATAACCTTCATCTATTATTCATTAAGCTTTATTTAAGCATTGTGTCGTCAGCAATACTATCAATTTTCATGCATCAACAGCACTGCGACGCCTTTTATTCATAAGAATATAGATAAGAGACAATAAAATAAATCTTTAAATACATCATGTTAAAACCTTTTTAGCTCATATTAGAAACAAAAAAGGCTTTAATATTTACTAGAACGGTCTCCTTACCTAAAATGGTAGGAAACATTGGAAGAAACAGAGATAAACTCCAGAAAACTTGTCATTATGAACACTAATAAATTCACTTTAAAAATAAAAAAACATGAAATTGATTATTCTTATTTCTATAATTTAATTCCAAATTATTTTCAATTTTAAATACTTACCATAAAATTTATTTTTCTAGCGTTCTGAAAAATTAATCATCTAGTTCCCTATACGTATAAGTGACACCCCATTCTTATACTAAAAACCTTTAAAGAAAATAAATTATTTATAATAATTTCATAAATAGAAAATAAAAAGCATTTTACTTTGTTTACCACTAACTCATTTTTTCATATTCAACCTGCTTAGCAATAATTCTAGTAATTTCATTAATATCGATGTCTAAAAAAATCACAATTTCAATCAGTTTATCTAAACTCAACTTATTAATACCTAACTCATATCGTGATACTTGCTGTTGACTCAAATGAATAATTTCGCCTAACTCATTCCCTGATAATCCTTTACTTACTCTAGCCTTACGTAAATGATTACCTAATAATGCATAAACATTTTTATTTTTAGCGATATGCATAACCATCTCCTAAATTTAAATAAGACAAATAATTTAGCTAGTATTACTCATTATAAAATTAATTATCACCTTTTAAAATAGTTATGAACAATCAAAGATGGCAAGAACAATAGGTAAACATCATCTTTATATACAAAAAAAAGAGACCCCAGTCATATTTACAAAGTAATCCATTGCTTTATAAAAGTTTTTCTCTTTTTGGTATAAAATAATATTTATATATATTTTTTTTGATCAAATCGATATTTTAATATATTTTTACATTTTAAATGTAACTAGCAATGATTAGCAACCAATAAAAACAATTGTATAATTTTCATTATTAAACTATTTTATTGCATGTATTGATTTTATTTTATGTATTGATTTTATACATACATAAACTTGAGTTTACTTATTTTTTATATCAAAAATAAATAGACTAATTATCTGATTTAGGTCTAAAAACAACAATACCAGACTTTCCTTTTAAATAATCACTCAATTCAATATCAATGACCTGAAGATTTCCACGTAGTGAAGAAGCATTTCTAAATATTGTCTTGTTCCCCCTACGTATTACAACCCCCACATGGCTGACATCTAACCCATTATCCTTTGAATAAATACCAATATAATCCCCTGCATTCAACCTCAACACCAAGTCATCATCTACATATTCTGTTGGAATATAGGTTATTAACCTATTTTTAACCGGCAATCCCGATATATACATCTGATTATGGTTTTTAAAATTAAGTCGTTTATTTACCTTAACTGCATGTGAACTTATTTCATTGGTAATATCGACCACAATCGCTTCAGGCTCTTGTGCCCAATCAGAAAAAAAATGCCGACGATGTTTAAATGTAATATTTTGACTGATATAACGAATATTGATTAAATTTAAAACAAACTGTTCATAGTTTTTAGAACGCTTAAAAGCTTCGGTGTACTCTATAAATGTCATACAGTCCATTTCTTTCAAATTAATGACTAATTCTTCGGCTGATAACGGGCTCATATTCAATGTTTGCTTATTATAAGGCGTCGTTAAAAAACGTTGAGTCATTGCATCAATTTTGTCTGCTTGTGACGCATTATGTAATTGCATTGCTGCTTGCTCATTAAAAACTTCATTTAAGACTTTATATGAGCCCGAAACTAAAATCACTTCAGCCCTTACAAAATTTGCCAATAGCAATATACATGCCGCTATAGCTAGCCTTAACATTCTTGCGCTCTTCTCATTGATACGACCTAACCTTCTGTAATTATCTAATTGAATTTGATGATAAAATAATCAATAAAGCCACTATAGCATGCTTATTTGTCTATTTTCTACCCTGTCCATACCATAATATAAATTTGATTCAGATCACAGATAGCTTCGAATATTCATTTTCCATATTGCAACGCCTCCATTTTCATTGAACAATGTTACCGGTAACATTGATGCTATAGTACTCGAGCAAATAACGATAGGTACACCCCAAATTGACTTGCAGTTTGATTCATCATTTTACTGCGCTATGGAGCAATTATCATGAGCATGACCACCTCTAAAGTGACAAATCCTTCGGTGATCAATAAAGAACTTGATCGCATCACTCAACGTATCATTTCTCGTTCCGTGAAAACTCGAGCCGCTTACCTCAAGAAAATAGAGCAGGCTCGTAGTATGACTGTTCATCGAGCATCATTAGCTTGTGGTAACCTTGCCCATGGTTTTGCAGCCTGTCAAAGCGAAGAAAAACAAATTCTTAAAAGCATGACTCGCTCTGATATTGCTATCATCAATTCCTACAATGATATGCTTTCAGCACATCGTCCATACGATAAGTATCCAGAACAACTCAAAAAAGCATTATTAGAATCCGGCTCGATTGGCCAAGTCGCTGCAGGTGTTCCCGCAATGTGCGATGGTGTAACCCAAGGTCAAGATGGGATGGAGTTATCGATGTTAAGTCGAGATGTCATTGCCATGTCAACCGCCATTGGTCTATCCCACAATATGTTTGATGGCGCACTCTATTTAGGCATTTGCGACAAAATTGTTCCTGGTTTAATGCTTGGTGCACTTTCATTCGGCCACCTTCCCGCAATATTTGTTCCAGCAGGCCCAATGGCTACGGGTTTACCAAATAAAGAAAAAGTTCGCATTCGCCAGCTGTATGCTGAAGGCAAGGTTGATAGACTCGCTTTATTAGAGGCTGAGGCTGCGTCTTACCATGGGATAGGTACCTGTACTTTCTATGGTACGGCTAACTCAAATCAAATGATGATGGAAGTGATGGGGTTACATCTACCCGGTGCGTCATTTGTACCGCCCGATTCTCCACTACGAGATGCATTAACAGAAGCCGCCGCACGACAAATTACACGTTTAACTGAGCAGTCAGGCCAGTATTTACCTATTGGTCAACTGGTTGACGAAAAAGTGATTGTTAACGGTATCGTCGCATTACTCGCGACGGGAGGCTCAACTAACTTAACCATGCATCTTGTGGCTATAGCAAGAGCCGCAGGGATCATTATCAATTGGGATGATTTTTCTGATATTTCTACCATTGTTCCACTCATTTGCCGTATCTATCCTAATGGCCAAGCAGATATCAACCAATTCCAAGCTGCGGGTGGTGTAGCTTTACTTATCCGCCAGCTATTACAAAAAGGTTTATTGCACAACGATGTCCATACCGTCGCAGGATTTGGTCTAACAAATTACACCTTGGAGCCTTGGTTAAACAATGGCCAACTTGCATGGCGAGAAGGACCAGAGTCCTCATTCAATCTGGATGTTATTGCTGATATAGACCGCCCTTTCTCTCCTCATGGAGGCACAAAATTACTGTCTGGTAATTTAGGACGCGCAGTGATGAAAACATCAGCTGTTCCTGAAGAAAATCAAATTATTGAGGCTCCAGCAGTCGTATTTAACAATCAAAATGAGATTGCCGCACACTTTGAAGCAGGTGAACTCAATAAAGATTGTATCATCGTTGTCCGCTTCCAAGGGCCATCTGCAAATGGCATGCCTGAACTTCATAAGCTAATGCCGCCTCTTGGTGTACTTATGGATAAAGGCTACAAAGTCGCACTCGTTACTGATGGCCGCTTATCTGGAGCGTCTGGCAAAGTACCCTCCGCAATTCATGTCACGCCTGAAGCTTACAATGGTGGACTGTTAGCAAAAGTAAAAAATGGCGATATTATTAGGGTAAATGCATTGACCGGAGAACTACAATTACTGGTTGAAGAAGAAGAACTCAATAAACGCCAACCCTTTGAGGCTGATTTAACTGCTGAGCGTAGTGGTTGTGGAAGGGAACTTTTCGGTGCATTAAGAAGACACTTATCAGGTGCCGAAGAAGGCGCTTGTAGCATTGATTTTTAATCTATTTTCATTGAATAGGAATAGAAAATGAATAATTGGAAAATGACCGCTGAAAGCGTATTAAAACAAGGCCCTGTCGTCCCTGTTATTGTTATTAAAAAATTAGAACAAGCGGTTCCTCTTGCAAAAGCATTAGTCAAAGGTGGTGTTAACGTTTTAGAAGTCACTTTACGCACTGAATGTGCTATTGATGCTATTCGCCTCATTGCGAAAGAAGTACCTGAAGCGATTATTGGCGCAGGCACTGTTATCAATGCAAAACAACTTGCTGAAGTCACTGAAGCTGGAGCACAATTTGCAATCAGCCCCGGCTTGACGGATGAATTGCTCAATGCCGCCACTAAAGGAAATATTCCTTTAATTCCAGGTATTTCAACCGTTTCTGAACTTATGCTTGGTATGCAATATGGCTTGAAAGCGTTTAAATTTTTTCCAGCAGAAGCCAACGGTGGGGTTAAAGCGTTAAAAGCCATTGCCGGCCCTTTCTCACAAGTCAAATTTTGTCCAACGGGTGGAATATCGCTAGCTAATTACCTTAGCTATTTAGAATTAGATAGTGTTCTGTGCATTGGTGGTTCTTGGCTCGTTCCTGAAGAAGCACTGAATTCAGGTAATTACGAAAAAATTACCCAACTTGCACAAGAGGCTGTACAAGGCGCCAAAAGATAGTGCCCCGAAAAACGGCTCAGTCACTTGCTGGGTCGTTTTTGTCCCTCTTTAATTAATACGATTAAAATTATGCAACCTCATTGAGTTTATGACAAAAACGTAATTCCTCACGATAAGCATAAACATCTTCTACGTGCCCCGCCAAAATCCTATTTTGTAACTTTTGCCAATAATCTGCGGAAAATAAATCTGCATGATATTGTTGCAAGTAATGACGAATTTTCTCATTTTGGCAAATAAAAGAAGCAAACTCTTCAGGAAAAACATCTTGCTCACCAATGCTATACCATGGCTCACTCGATAACTCTTGCTCAGGGTATAATGGCTCAGGAATTTTACGAAAATTCACCTCTGTCATATAACAGATTTCATCATAATCATAAAAGACAACACGGCCATGACGCGTTACGCCAAAATTTTTAAACAACATATCTCCGGGGAAAATATTTGCAGCCGCTAATTGCTTAATCGCCAAACCATATTCATTCAATGAATGATGTAATTGCGCATCAGTGGCATTATCCATATAGATATTCAATGGGATCATCTTTCTTTCCATATACAGATGATGAATCAATATGTTATCGCCTAAATCTTCAATTTGAGATGGAGCTTCTTTCAATAACTCCGTCATTAGTTCATCGCTGATAGCAGATTTGCTAATCACAAAATTTTCAAACTCTTGGGTGTCAGCCATGCGACCAACTCTATCGTGCTCTTTAACCAAACGATAGCATTCTAAAACCCGTTCTCGTGTCACCTGTTTTTGTGGGGCAAATTGGTCCTTAATAATTTTAAAAACACGGTCGAACGAAGGCGATGTAAAGACTAACATCACCATTCCTTTCACGCCTGGAGCGACAGTAAATTGCTCTCGTGAAAAATTAATATAGGCGAGATACTCTCTGTAATACTCTGTTTTTCCATGTTTTTGACAGCCAATTGCCATATATAATTCAGCAATTGACTTGCTGGGTAAAATCTCCCTCAACCAAAAAACCAGAGCTGCTGGAAAAGGGGCATACACCATAAAATAGGACCGAGCAAAACCAAACACAATACTGGCTTCATCAAACTCAGTTAAACAGGTATCGATATAAATGTACTGACAATCATCATGATGAATAGGGAGTAAGAATGGATAAACCTCATCATTAATATAAATTTTACCGACCAACCAAGCTGCCTTATTACGATAAAATAGCTCATTTGCGATATGGAAGCTGACTTTTTGGTTTTCAATATCGGGAAATCTTATTTCCAATACATTGATAATACAATGAATATCGAAATCCAGATTCCGCCACTTTAGCCTTAGTGGTAATCCACTTAACATTGTAAACAATAATCCCTCTAAATTATTATTAACAACATATTCGCGAGATAACGGCCTAGGCGAAATAGAAAAGCGCCTCGCAGGCTGAGACGTAAAAATAAATAGGTTATCTTGTGTCAGCTCCCGATGCTGAAATAGCCGACAATAAACGGAATTAAAAAAGCTTTCTGCTATTTCAAACCTTGGGTAATCCGGTAATAAGGTTTTATAAATATTTTTTATTTGTGCCAATTTATCAGGGGTTAAAGATTGCACTAACCCCATAAACTGTAGCTGAGCGACAACTAAGCCAACATGATGGTCATACAATTGAATTCGTCTTTTCATCGCATGCTGAATGGCATGCCAATCTGCCTGTTCAAACCTTTCTTGTGCGCCTGAGGTTATTTCAAGGAAGCGGCCATATTGCGCATCAAAACCCTGTAAAATGGTTTGCGCTATTATCTGTTCTGTCGTCAATATCATAACCACTCCTATAAGAATACAGACTCACTTTGAATAAAAAACAGGCACTAAACGTGCCTGAAAAATTAACAGATATAGCTAACCAATAAAGACACCAGAAACACCGATTGAAAGGAAAATAATCTAACTAGAATTGCTCTTCTTCAGTTGAACCAGTTAAAGCCGTTACTGATGAAGCCCCACCTTGAATAACGGTTGTCACTTTATCAAAATAGCCAGTTCCTACCTCTTGCTGATGTGAAGAGAAGGTATAACCTTTATTCATTGCAGCAAATTCACATTCTTGAACTTTTTCAACATAATGTTTCATGCCCTCACCTTGTGCATAAGAGTGAGCCAAATCAAACATGTTGAACCACATGCTGTGAATACCTGCTAACGTAATGAACTGGAAGCGATAGCCCATCGCTGAAAGTTCGTCTTGGAAACGCGCGATCGTGCTGTCATCTAAATTCTTTTTCCAATTGAAAGATGGAGAACAGTTATAAGCCAATAGCTTACCTGGATATTTAGCATGAATAGCCTCAGCGAACTGTCTTGCTGCTTCAAGGTCAGGTTTTGACGTTTCGCACCAAACAAGATCTGCATATGGTGCATAAGCGAGCCCGCGGCTAATCGCTTGCTCAATTCCTGCTTTAGTACGGAAAAAACCTTCAGAGGTGCGTTCCCCAGTAACAAATGCCGCATCATAATCATCGCAGTCAGATGTTAAAAGGTCTGCTGCATCGGCATCCGTTCTAGCAACCAAAATAGTTGGTACACCTGAAACATCCGCCGCTAAACGAGCTGCAACCAGTTTTTGAATCGCTTCTTGAGTAGGAACAAGAACTTTCCCACCCATATGACCGCATTTTTTAACCGCGGCTAATTGGTCTTCAAAATGGACAGCTGCGGCCCCCGCTTCTATCATATTTTTCATGAGTTCGAAGGCATTTAATACACCACCAAAACCCGCCTCCGCATCTGCGACAATAGGTAAAAAATAATCAATATACTCTTTGTTGTCAGGGCCAATACCATTCGCCCACTGAATTTGGTCTGCACGACGAAATGTATTATTAATTTTCTTAACTACTGATGGCACTGAATCAACAGGGTAAAGTGATTGGTCTGGATACATACTCGATGACGTATTTGCATCCGCAGCAACCTGCCAACCTGATAAATAAATAGCTTCAATACCTGCTTTCGCTTGTTGTAGCGCTTGCCCTCCCGTTAAAGCGCCCAGTGCATTTACATAGCCTTTCTTTGAACCACCATGTAACTGATCCCAAAAACGCTCTGCACCTTTGCGCGCTAAAGAGTGTTCAATATTCACAGAACCACGTAATTTCACCACTTCTTCGGCTGTATATGGGCGAGTAATGCCTTTCCAACGTGGTTTTTTCCACTCATTTTCTAATTCGGCAATTTGTTCTAAGCGCGATGTTGTCATGATCCACTTCCTTTATAAGAATATGTAGGGTTTATCGAATTTTTTATTTACTATGCTTAATCTAATAATTGGTATCCGGGGATAGTTAGGAATTCTATAAGTTCATCCTGTGTTGTAATGCGCCTCATCAGTTCTGCAGCCTCACGAAAACGACCGCTTTGAAAACGCTTATCACCAAGTTCTTTTTGAATAACTTGTAATTCCTCATCCAGCATTTCTTCAAATAAAGCCTTAGTGACTTTCTCACCGGTGGACAATGTTTTACCGTGACGGATCCACTGCCAAATTGAAGTCCGTGAAATTTCTGCTGTCGCAGCATCTTCCATCAAACCATAGATGGGTACACAGCCATTCCCTGAGATCCATGCTTCAATGTATTGAACCGCAACACGAATATTAGCTCGCATGCCTGCTTCTGTTCGCTCACCGGCACAAGGCTCTAATAGCTGGTCAGCCGAGATTTCTTCATCGAAATCACGGGATACATGTAGCTGGTTTTGCTGCCCACCAAGAGCTTGATTAAACACGCTCATAACGGTATCCGCTAAGCCCGGATGTGCAATCCAAGAGCCATCGTGCCCATTTTTCGCTTCTAACTCTTTGTCTGCTTTTACTTTCGCTAAAATAGTTTCATTTTCTTGAGGATCTTTACTCGGTATAAAAGCAGACATTCCCCCCATCGCAAATGCACCACGGCGATGACACGTTTTAATTAATAAGCGCGAATAAGCACTTAAAAATGATTGTGTCATTGTGACAACTTGGCGGTCTGGCAAGACGCGATCTGCGTGCTCCTTCAGAGTTTTGATATAACTAAATATGTAGTCCCAGCGCCCGCAATTCAGCCCCACGATATGGTGGCGCATGTGGTACAAGATTTCATCCATTTGGAATACTGCGGGTAATGTTTCAATCAGTACGGTTGCTTTGATCGTGCCCCGAGGTATCCCCACCAAATCTTCAGCCATACTAAAGACATCGCTCCACCATTTTGCTTCCTCCCAAGATTCAAGTTTTGGGATGTAAAAATAAGGGCCACTCCCTTTTTTTAATAACGCTTGATAGTTATTAAAGAAGTAAATAGCGAAATCAAATAGGCCACCAGGGATCGGCTTCTCTCCTGATAAAACGTGTTTTTCATCTAAATGAAGGCCACGAACACGAGCAATCAAAACAGCAGGATTAGATTTTAATTGGTAGACCTTTCCACTTTCATTGGTATAAGAAATATCACCACGAATCGCATCCCCTAAGTTGACTTGACCATCGATCAATTTTTCCCATGAAGGAGACAGAGAATCCTCAAAATCCGCCATAAATACTTTCACATTAGCATTCAAAGCATTAATCACCATTTTACGCTCGACCGGACCAGTAATTTCGACACGGCGATCTTGCAAATCTGCTGGGATACTTTGAATCTTCCAATTCGATTTTTTTATGGAATCAAATTCCGAAATAAAATTAGGCAAAGAGCCAGCATCGATCTTTTGCTGTCTGAGCACCCTATCTTTTAATAATCTCTCTCTACGAGGAAGAAACTCTTCAACTAACTTAGAAAGAAATACAATAGAATCAATAGATAAAACTTGATTTTCTAGCTGTTCAATATTCTTTGTGAATGTTAATTCCGATACAGGTAGTTGCTGCTCCATCGACCAATCCCTCATTCATCGTTGACTATGAATTAAGCATAAGATCAAAACAAAAATAAATCAAAAACGATTTCCATTTTATTAAAATAAACATGTAACTTATTAATAATAATATATTTTTAAAGAATTAATGAATTGACCATCCATTCCTTTACTTTAAATAAAATGTTAAATAGTCGTTAAATCAACTAATTATAGAAAGCTGTACTTTTGAAATTTTTCGTTGGAAATAAAAAAAGCAGCTAATAAATAGCTGCTTTCAGACTAACTGTGACACCTGTTTCTACGATATAAGCCTAATTTAAACTGGTATAACCAGTGAAAACACTTATTTTATTGTCATTACTAAATTTATATTTCTTTTTTTAATCTAGTGTTGGTTCCATATTAGTAAGATCAAAAGGTGTGATCTGATACACATAATAATTCAACCAATTTGAAAACAACAAGTGGCCATGGCTACGCCAACTCACCATTGGGGGATTATTGGGATCATCATTTTTGAAGTAATTGCATGGGATCTGAGGCGAAATTCCAGCATCTAGGTCACGCCAATATTCTTGTGCAAGCGTATCTCCATCATATTCTGGATGGCCTGTCACAAATGCTAAGCGCTTGTCTTTTGACCCAAATAAATAAGCACCTGCCTCCTGTGAACTTGCTAAAATCTCCAGATCCGTATGCTGACGGATAAGATCTTCAGGAAAATCGGCATAACGAGAGTGAGGCGCATAAAATGATCCATCAAACCCTCTTGTCAGCAAAGCATATGGTTCTAATGTATCATGCTGGTAAATACCAGATAATTTTTCTTCTCTAGTCCATTTTGGTAAGTCATACAGCACCTTTAAAGCGGCTTGTACAGCCCAACAAACAAAAAGGGTTGATGTTACATGTTGCTTTGCCCAAGCTATCACCTTTTCTATTTGCTGCCAGTATAGTACGTCATCAAACTCAACCAGTCCTAGCGGAGCACCCGTTACAATTAAGCCATCAAAATTCTGATCCTGTATGTCTTCAAAATCACAATAAAAGGTATTCAAGTGCTCTGTCGGAGTATTTTTTGACTCTCGTTGATCAATTCGTAATAGTTGAATATCAACCTGTAATGGTGTGTTTGACAGTAAACGAAGAAACTGATTTTCAGTTTCTATCTTTTTTGGCATCAAATTGAGTATCAACACTTTCAAGGGGCGGATCTCTTGATGGCTAGCTCTTGTTGTTGTCATAACAAAAACATTTTCTTCTTTCAAGAAATTAACTGCCGGTAGTTCATCTGGTAAACGAATAGGCATCATTCATCCCCCTTTTTCCGTTTATACGTTTAGACTTCTAGAATGCTAAATAATCTAACTAATGTTATTCGTCTTGTCGAGTGTTTCAAGGTTAAATGAAATAATTTCAAGCACTAGAACTTATTACTTATTCTCAATGAGTATATCCAACAATCAACTCATTGATTTCCCATATTTTATATTGAGAGTTACTCATTTTTATTATCTACAAATAATAAGAAGGCTTTTACATAATTTATACTCAATAATTAGCTTTAAAATCTATCTCTACATTATCCCAATTATTTCAATTCATTCTGTAGTGCCAGTAAGTTGTTACTCACTACTTTGCGTTTAAAATATCCATCTGTCACGCCAATATAACCGCTTTTCTTCCATTGCTCCTCCTAGCTCCCATCACCCCACCACCATCACCAGTAACCACGGTCCCACCTCAACAAGTGAGTTGTTACTTACTACTTTGTATCTAAAACATCCATTCATCGCGCCAATACAACCGCTTTTCTTCCATTGCTCCTCCTAGCTCCCGTCACCCCACGACCATCACCGGCAGTCACAGTCCCACCTCAACAAGTGAGTTGTTACTTACTACTTTGGCTCGAGTGATTACATTCTCTGCATTAATAGATAATCACCAACTCACTATATCCATTTGATTTTATTGATTTAATTGATTTAATTGCGATTAATTAAGAAATGAGCGAGTTGTTACTCACTACTTTATATCCAGAATTTTCATTCACAGAGCCAATGCCACTAAGAGCCACCTATCGATTGCCTAACCTAACTCTCTTAACTCTTTTTACCCCACAGCCATCACTTATCTCTCCGCGCGCTCTTCAACACGTGAGTTGTTACTTACTACTTTGGCTCAAGTGATTACATTCTCTGGAGTAATAAATAATTATCAAATCACTATACCCATTTGATTTTATTGACTTACCTGCACTTAATTAAAAAATACGTGAGCTGTTACTTACTACTTTGACTCAAGTGATGTCATTCATCACCATGATGAACAAGCACCCAATCCATAATACTCACGTGACATTCTTAAAATTCTCTTTTCCACAAAATAATCTGTGAGCTGTTACTCACTACTTTAGTTCCAACAATTCTATTCACCACACTCATCGGTAAAGATGTATTAATGGCTCACCATAGGCCAAAGAGATAAAAAGGGGAGGAATAGCGTGAGAAATACAGGAATAAAGAAATAAAAAAGAAAAAA
>NZ_JAMPNW010000026.1:0-60591 GCF_028479545.1 Providencia sp. PROV201 | reverse complement strand
TTTGTGTATGCTCCCCGAGCTATCCTCGCTGGTCGCCTAGTCACAACTCAAACTATTTAGCATATTAACGCAGTAACTAAATGAAAATGGTGTTTGGTTGATGATTTCTAATAAGAGTGTGTTATTATTTGTACTAGTTAAATAGTATGGGTGGATAAACGATGACAGCAAATCAACAACATGACCCGGCACTGACTGCTGATGAAAACGCTGACTGGCTGCGCTTTGTGAATTTATTACAATTGGCATTTGAACAAGATATTCATCTGCCAGTTCTTCAGTTATTACTCACGCCAGATGAGCGCACAGCGTTAGCGACTCGCGTTAAAATTGTGCAAGAGTTGATGCGCGGTGAAATGAGCCAAAGAGAACTGAAAAATGAGCTCGGCGTGGGAATTGCAACTATTACTCGGGGTTCGAATAGCTTAAAGTCAGCGCCTATTCCTGTGAAGGAGTGGTTGGAGCAACAACTTCTCTAAAATACGCGTCATATTTTGCACTGTGGCGTTGTTGGCTGCATTTGGTTACCCGAATCACATACTTGTGTATGCTCATCGGGATAACCTCACTTGCCGCCTAGCCACAATCCAAACTATTTAGCGTATTGGTATTTATCGTATTTCAAATTGTAGGGGTGTTCAGGCTTCGCTCATTCGCCCTAGTCACATACTAGTGTATGCCCCTAGGGCTTAGCACCACTTGCCAGCGACTTATAATCCGAACTATTTATCGTATTGGTATTTATCGTATTTCAAATTAATAGTCACAAAAAAAGTATGGTTTCCCATACTTTAGTGTGAAAAGAGTGGTGTTTAATCGCACATGCAATTTTAATTATTTTAAGTATAATTAATCTTCTACTTGGTTTAGCTCTTTATAAATTTCATGCTTAATGGGAACCAAGGCCAATATCAAGGCTTGTTGGTAAACACTGGTGCGAGTTAATACCCCGTCAGTGAAAAAACCAATGGCACCACCTTGTTGTTTGATATTATCGATGCCTGTTAAAAAGGCCATTTCATCGCCGAGTTCACGGCCTTCACGAATACCCGCCAGAATTTTTTCTGGGATCATAATACTGGCAGAGCGGGATTCACCACGTATTTGCTTATGTTCAATCACTATCCAAGCAAATGTCATATCGTCTTCGATACCCGCTTCAATACCAACCCAAAAATCCGCTTCAGGGCGAACTTGCCTAGAGGCCATCACGCGTTGTCTAGCCCCAGTACGGGTTTCATTATTACCGATAGGTTGCTGTGGAACACTGCTATCGACATTAATATCTTCAATTTGATAACTGCCAGCCCCAAAAACAGCATCGAAAGCAAGATGGATCGCTTTAATTTTGGCAGGATTAGTCGTTGCAGCTATAACTTGGTACATTAATTATTTTCCTTTGAACACATACTTCGAAAAGTAATAACGGAACACATCTATGTTACAGGTTTATCTTGTTCGCCATGGCGAAACTGAATGGAATTTAGCTCGTCGCATCCAGGGACAATCCGATAGCCCTCTGACCGCCACTGGACGACTGCAAGCAAGGCAGGTGGCTGAGAGGATAAAGTCAGAAGGCATTACCCATATTATCACTAGTGATATGGGACGCACACTGGAAACTGCACAAATAATTGCAAGTGTGTGCGGGTGTGAAATTACCACAGAACCGCGTCTACGTGAACTAAATATGGGCGTTCTTGAGCAAAGAGCAATAGAGTCGTTAACGCCAGAGGAAGAACAGTGGCGTAAAAGCTTAATTGATGGCACACGTGGAGGACGAATTCCAGAGGGTGAATCAATGGAGGAGCTGTATACACGCATGTTTGCAGCACTAAATAGTTGTTTAGATTTGCCTGAAGGTAGCCGCCCGTTGATTGTTAGCCATGGGATTGCGTTGAGTACGTTAATTAGTCGTATTATGGGGGTTCCGGCTTATTCAGAACGCCGCCTTCGTTTACGTAACTGTTCGTTATCTCGTGTTGATTACCAAAACAGCCCATGGTTGGCGAATGGTTGGATAGTTGAAACGGCAGGTGAGGTCACACATTTATCGCAGCCGGCTCTTGACGAACAGCAAGGCTAACGATTTCGAAAAAGGAGTTTCAACAAACTGAAACTCCTCTGCTTTAAGGGGTCGCGGCCGAACCTGTTTTGATAGGAACATAATAATCAAAGGTATCGATATGTGTTTTGGGGTCATCATCTTCAAGGGTGACATGACGTAAATCGATGTTTTTTAATCGATAATGTTCGATGTCATAACCTGGTCGACGTGTTAAATTCAGCTTAGGCAGATATACACCATAAATTTGGTATAAAAACTCTTGTAATGCATCTCGAGTTGGCGTCCCATTGAATGAAAATTTAACATAATGGCCACTTGGTAACGTTAAGCTCGAGTATTGGTCTGTGTTAAAACTCGCATCTTCAGGTTTTACCGCCGTGGTATAGAACACCGTTTGTTCATCTTCTTTTTCTGGATTATGAATGGCATGGTGCAAGCCAAAAACTTCAGACGCAATCGTCGTCGTATTATCCAAATAGTAGTGCCAAAATGTTTGGCGCATTTGCGAACAAGCGGTCGACCACTCTTCTAACGCATAAGAACAACTTTGTTCCAAGCCAACCAGCTCTTGCTCTGGCATTTGTAGGAATTCATGTTCAATATTGGTGTGATTATCTAAAATAATCGGTGGGCAAATACCTGCCGCACACCACTCTTCACTCCGGCGGTAAAAAGCAGGGGTTAGGTTAAATTGCTTTTTAAAGGCTCGAGTAAAAGTTTGTTGCGAATCAAAGCGATACTGCAACGCAATATCAAGAATTGGTCGGCTTGTTAGCCGCAATGCCACAGCAGCTCGAGAAAGCCTTCTGGCTCGAATATAAGCACCAATCGCTTGGTCAGTCACCTCTTTGAACATTCGTTGTAAATGCCACTTTGAGTAGCCCGCTTTTGCGGCAACATTATCTAGCGAGAGTGGTTTATCTAGGTTGTCATCTATCCAGCGAAGCAAGTCGCGAATAATATTAGTTTGATCCATGTATATCCCCAGCCAATGCGACTTATAGAACAGATATAATCTATCAATGAATGGCTATTCTATATCAAGTTATCTTTTTCGTTTATAGTAAATGAGTTGTATTTGATAATTAGTTAAGAAAGTGAATAATAAGTCTTGTTTTACTACGAGGTTTTACCGATTTTTAGTTGAATAGGAAATTCAGTATGCGTTGTTCCAGATTAAAAAATATCGCACTTACAGCATTATTATTAGCGTTGCCGAGCATGACATTTGCTGAAGAAATCGGTTCAGTCGATACTGTTTTTAAAATTTTCGGCCCTGACCATAAAATTGTCGTTGAAGCATTTGATGACCCTGATGTTGAGAATGTCACTTGCTATTTAAGTCGTTCAAAAACAGGGGGGATCAAAGGGGGTTTAGGGTTAGCGGAAGACACCTCTGATGCTGCAATTTCATGCCAGCAAGTTGGACCGATTGAGTTAAGCGACCGTGTCAAACGCAAACCGACGAAAGGGCAAGTTGTCTTTCAAAAACGAACGTCTTTAGTCTTCAAAAAATTACAAGTTGTACGTTTTTACGATCCAAAACGTAATGCATTAATTTATTTGACTTATTCAGACAAGATGATCGACGGTTCACCAAAGAATGCGCTAAGTGCAGTGCCGATTATGCCTTGGTGATAACAAAAAACGGTTGAGTCGATGTACTCGCAATAAAAATGGCTCGCCAATAAAAAATCCGTTGCCTAAAAGACAACGGATTTTGATAATCAGTAAATAATTAGCTTGCTAATTATTCGTCTAAATCACCGCAGAAGCGATAGCCTTCACCGTGGATGGTTGCAATGATTTCTGGTGTGTCAGGTGTCGATTCAAAATGTTTACGAATACGACGGATCGTGACGTCAACAGTTCTGTCGTGTGGTTTTAATTCACGGCCAGTCATTTTCTTCAGCAGGTCTGCACGAGTCTGAATTTTTCCTGGGTTTTCACAGAAATGCAGCATCGCACGGAATTCACTACGGGGTAATTTGTAGTGCTCACCCGCAGGGCTGACTAATGAACGGCTATTGATGTCTAATTCCCAACCATTAAATTTATAGCTTTCTACTAAACGACGCTCTTCAGTACCGCCCGCTAAATTCATTGTACGGGACAGTAAGTTGCGCGCACGAATAGTCAGTTCGCGTGGGTTAAATGGTTTAGTGATATAGTCGTCAGCACCAATTTCAAGGCCAAGGATTTTATCCACTTCGTTATCGCGTCCTGTTAGGAACATTAACGCAATGCTTTCTTGCTCACGAAGTTCACGAGCAAGTAATAAACCGTTTTTACCTGGTAAGTTAATATCCATGATGACTAAATTGATGTCATGTTCAGAGAGAACATTATTCATCTCTTCGCCATCAGTTGCCTCATGAACCACATAGCCTTCCGCTTCAAAGATGCTTTTCAGCGTATTGCGTGTGACAATTTCATCTTCAACAATCAAAATGTGTGGGGTCTGCATAGTTGCTACCTAAAGTATTAAAATAAGAATACTGAACTCACAATCCGTTTCCAGTTAGGTGGTTATTAATATTGTTCTCTGGAAAAACACGTTTATGAGTATAAATTTGTTTTGAAATTCAACAGTGACATTATGTTGCCATTTCAGGCAAAAGACTTTAACAACAAGTCAAAATATAAGCACTTTCCCAATATTGTACTGTTAACAGCAATATAACAGCTAATACTGCATTTACCACCTAAAAAACTAACTTTTGTTGATACATATCAAAATCAATTGTAGCACGTTAACAAAAATTGTTAGGTAGATAATTATATAAATTAATGCGGTGTTTAGGAATCAGATAGCGTCTAAAAAAAGGGAGCAGTTGATGCATAGGGGATGCTTCGGATTGGTATTAATGAATATAGTCTTCAATGAGTTAAATATACCATTATAAATAATGTTTAATTTGTGACTTACCTCCGATTTCGAAATGTTATTTTAATACAAAAAAAGGTGAAAAATTTATCTTGTTAGCGATAACGGGATGCAAATATTCAGTTTGTGAGCTTTTATGTTATTTAATTAGGAAAGATACTTATTTTATTTTGTCGCGGGTGGTTTTTAACAATCACCTAGCATTTGTTTGTAATTTAACCAGATGAAGAAGTATGGGTTTTAAGTGTAAGTACTTACTTTGCAATTTATTGCATTAGTGGTTGTAGGCTGATGACTATGAATGGTAAGTGGTAAGAAATATATGAGCTAAATACGTGGGGTGAGTGGGTCATTTTTACGCATTTTTTCACCTTGGTTCTCTTCACAAGAAATGGCTAAAGGTCATCTGTGTTGTCTGTTTTATAGGCAATTTCGTTTTTTGTTGGTTAAAAAATTATTCATCTTGAAATTTTAATTATTTTAGTTTTTAAAACCAATATTGGTGTGATGGATATCTTTTTGGGGAGGTGTTTTTCATGCTGGTAGATAATTTATCAAGTAAAAAAAGGGTTTTAAAAGGGATGTTTTACAAATAAATTTGACAAAATATACCAATTGCTTTAACCGTATAGGGAGAAACTTAAAGAATCTAAGAGACAGACAGAATCTATGCGTAATATCAGCCTGACTATTATTATTACCACCACCACCGTAACCACAGGAAACGGGGCGGGCTGACGCATCCAAAAAATAAAAATGAAAAAGCCCGCATACTTAACCGATGCGGGCTTTTTTTTGGTGTTAATTCAGGAGAGAAATACCATGCGTGTGCTTAAATTTGGCGGTACTTCGGTTGCAAATGACGAACGAGTACTGAATGTTGCTGACATCGCTGAAGGCAAATTAGCAGATGGACAAGTGGCTTTGGTGTTATCCGCGCCAGCAAAAATCACTAACCATTTGGTTGCTATGATTGAAAAAACGGTTGCAGGACAAGATGTCATCACGCATGTTAATGATGCTGAAATGATTTTTGCTAACCTTTTAAAAGGATTAAAAGAAAAACAACCTGGTTTTGAATATGACCGGTTAAAAAAACTGACAGAGCACGAATTCGCGCAAATCAAACAAGTACTGCATGGTATTACTCTTCTCGGACAGTGTCCAGACAGCATTAACGCATCAATTATCTGCCGTGGTGAGAAACTCTCTATCGCAATTATGGAGTCTGTGCTAAAAGCACGCGGTCATAATGTGACCGTCATTAACCCTGTTGAGAGCTTACTCGCGAAAGGCCACTACCTTGAATCTACAGTTGATATAAATGAGTCAACAAAACGCATTTCTGATTTAAATATACCGAAAGATCATTTTGTCCTAATGGCAGGCTTCACCGCAGGTAATGAGAAGGGTGAATTAGTGGTATTAGGCCGTAATGGGTCTGATTATTCAGCCGCAGTGCTAGCGGCTTGCTTACGTGCCGACTGTTGTGAAATTTGGACTGATGTTGATGGCGTCTATACATGTGACCCGCGTTTAGTGCCTGACGCTCGTTTATTGAAAGGCATGTCATACCAAGAGGCCATGGAGTTATCCTATTTTGGTGCCAAAGTTCTCCATCCTCGTACCATCGCCCCAATTGCTCAATTCCAAATCCCTTGCCTGATAAAAAACACCACTAATTTAAGCGCGCCTGGCACTTTAATTGGTGATGGCCAAACTGACGACAGCACGCCAGTGAAAGGGATCACCAACCTGAATAATATGGCGATGATCAACGTATCTGGCCCCGGTATGAAGGGGATGGTCGGTATGGCTGCACGTATTTTCTCCGTCATGTCTCGTCGAGGGATCTCGGTTGTTCTGATCACGCAATCTTCATCAGAATACAGTATTAGTTTTTGTGTCCCACAAAATGAGTTAGTCAGAGCCCGTGCAGCACTGGAAGAAGAGTTTTACTTAGAGTTGAAAGATGGCGTACTTGAGCCACTGGATGTGATGGAGCAGTTAGCGATCATTTCTGTGGTGGGCGACGGTATGCGTACTTTGAAAGGCATTTCGGCTCGTTTCTTCTCTGCGTTAACTCGTGGCAACATTAACATTGTCGCTATTGCGCAGGGGTCTTCTGAGCGTTCTATTTCTGCCGTTATTGCCAATGACGCAGCCACAACTGCGGTACGCTTATGCCACCAAATGCTATTTAATGCAGAACAAGTTATTGAAGCCTTTGTCATCGGTGTTGGTGGGGTTGGTAATGCGTTAATTGAACAAATTCATCGCCAGCAACAATGGCTAAAACAAAAGCATATTGACTTACGTGTCTGTGGTATTGCGAATTCACGTGCAATGCTCACGGATATGCAAGGGATCGATTTAGGTAACTGGAAAGCGGAACTGGCGGAAGCGAAAGAGCCATTTAGCTTAAGCCGTTTAATTCGTTTAGAGCGTGAATACCATTTCTTGAACCCTGTCATTATCGATTGCACATCAAATCAGGAAATTGCAGAGCAGTATGTCAATTTCTTGAAAGATGGCTTTAATGTGGTCACACCGAATAAAAAAGCCAACACTTTGTCGATGGATTACTACCATCAGTTACGTGCGGCAAGTGAAACATCGAAACGTAAATTCCTCTATGACACCAACGTAGGTGCAGGTTTACCCGTTATCGAGAACCTACAAAACTTACTGAATGCAGGGGATGAACTAGTTCACTTTAGCGGAATTTTATCGGGTTCTTTATCATTCATCTTTGGGAAATTAGACGAGGGCATGTCTTTATCGGAAGCCACAACACTGGCTAAAGAAAAAGGTTTCACAGAGCCAGACCCTCGTGATGATTTATCAGGTATGGATGTGGCGCGTAAATTATTAATTTTAGCCCGTGAAGCGGGTTACAATTTAGAACTACAAGATATTGAAATTGAACCTGTTTTACCTGCTGATTTTGATAGCAGTGGTTCTGTTCCTGAGTTTATGGCTCGTTTACCACAACTGGATGCACAATTTGCACAGCGTATAAAAGCCGCAGAAGCGGAAGAAAAAGTGTTACGCTATGTTGGGTTAATTGAAGAAGGGCGCTGTCGGGTGAAAATCGTTGCTGTGGATGGTAATGACCCTCTCTTCAAGGTTAAAAATGGTGAAAATGCACTGGCCTTCTATACACGTTACTACCAGCCAATTCCTTTAGTATTAAGAGGTTATGGTGCAGGTAATGATGTTACTGCAGCTGGTGTATTTGCGGATGTGCTGCGTACCCTTTCATGGAAACTGGGAGTTTAATAAGTGATTAAAGTTTATGCACCGGCTTCAATTGGTAATGTGAGCGTCGGGTTTGATGTTCTTGGCGCTGCAGTTTCTCCAGCGGATGGCTCATTGTTAGGTGATTGTGTAACAGTTGAAGCGGCGGACACTTTTTCGTTGACGAATAAAGGCAAATTCGTTGCTAAACTTCCGAAAAAAAATGAACACAATATTGTTTACCAGTGTTGGCAATTGTTTTGTGAGCGCCTTGGTCGACCATTAAATGTCGCTATGACGCTCGAAAAAAATATGCCAATTGGTTCAGGGCTCGGTTCTAGTGCGTGTTCTGTTGTTGCAGCACTGATGGCGCTAAACGAATTTGCAGAGAAACCCTTCGATGATACCCAATTGCTTGGCATGATGGGGGAGTTAGAGGGGCGTATTTCAGGAAGTGTGCACTATGATAACGTCGCACCGTGCTTTTTAGGTGGTTTACAGCTGATTATCGAACAAAATGGCATTATTTCTCAGCCTGTGCCTGCATTCGAAAACTGGTATTGGGTCATGGCCTATCCTGGCATTAAAGTATCGACAGCGGAAGCGCGTGCGATCCTTCCTAATAGCTATCCCCGCCATGATATTGTAAATCATGGTCGATACCTATCAGGGTTCATTCATGCTTGTCATACAAACCAATCGTTACTTGCAGCAACGATGATCCAAGATGTTGTGGCTGAACCTTATCGTACACAACTATTACCCGGTTTTGCGGCAGCACGCCAGAATGCAAAAGAAATCGGTGCATTAGCTTGTGGCATTTCTGGCTCTGGGCCAACACTGTTTGCTATTTGCGATGAGAAGCATATTGCTGAAAAAATGGCGAGCTACTTGCAACAACATTATATTCAGAATGATGAAGGCTTTGTGCATATCTGCCGTTTGGATCTGGCCGGGGCAAGGACAATAGGGTAAATAATGAAACTGTATAATTTAAAAGATAACAACGAACAAGTAAGTTTTGCGCAAGCGGTTAAGCAAGGTTTAGGCAAGCAACAAGGTTTATTTTTTCCTCAAGACTTACCTGAATTCACTGCGACTGAAATCGACGAATTATTAAAATTAGATTTTGTCACTCGTAGCAGCCGTATTTTAAGTGCTTTTATTGGTGATGAGATCCCTCATGAGGAGCTCGCTGCAAGGGTCGAAGCCGCGTTTGCTTTTCCTGCGCCAGTTTCTAAGGTTGAAGATGATATCGCGACACTGGAGCTATATCATGGGCCAACACTCGCATTTAAAGACTTCGGTGGTCGCTTTATGGCTCAGGCACTGGGGCAAGTCGCTGGTGAGCAGCCAGTGACCATTTTGACTGCCACTTCTGGGGATACAGGAGCAGCTGTTGCACACGCATTCTATCGTCTTAAGAACGTCCAAGTTGTCATTCTCTACCCAGAAGGAAAAATTAGCCCGCTGCAAGAAAAACTCTTCTGCACGCTGGGTGAAAATATTCATACGGTTGCGATTAAAGATGACTTCGATGCATGCCAAGCATTAGTAAAACAATCGTTTGATGATGAAGAACTAAAAAAAGCGCTGTATTTAAATTCGGCTAACTCGATCAATATCAGCCGTTTATTAGCGCAAATTTGTTATTACTTTGAAGCTGTCGCACAGATCCCAGCAGAAAAACGGGATCAATTAGTGATCTCGGTTCCGAGTGGTAATTTTGGCGATCTTACAGCGGGTTTATTAGCTAAATCAATGGGCTTACCTGTTAAGCGCTTCATTGCAGCTACTAACGTCAATGATACTGTGCCACGTTACCTCGTTGATGGGCAATGGAAGCCAAAACAAACGGTAGCAACCCTATCGAACGCGATGGATGTTAGTCAGCCAAACAACTGGCCTCGTATAGAAGAGCTATTCCGTCGTAAAGGTTGGTCTCTTGATGAATTAGGGCATGGGGCTGTGAGTGACGAAGTGACTAAAGAAACAGTACGTGAATTAGATAAAAAAGGGTATTTATCTGAGCCACATGCTGCAGTTGCTTATCGTGTGCTTCGTGACCAATTGCAAGAAGGCGAGTTCGGGCTGTTTTTAGGTACGGCACACCCGGCTAAATTTAAAGAGAGTGTTGAAGAAATTCTTAATAAGGCAATACCTTTACCTAAAGAGTTAGCAGAGCGTGCGGAACTACCACTACTCTCACACTTTTTACCCTCTGATTTTGTACAATTACGCACATTTTTAATGAAGTTAGCACCTAAGCAGTAAATATTGCTAGAGTACAAAAAACGGAAGCGAAAGCTTCCGTTTTTATTGGTAATACCATCTTTTATTAAGATAATTATAGGGTTTCATATTGCCACATCACTTATACACTTTTAACGGATTGGTTTGTCACATTGAGCTAATGCCATCGTGCCCGTCTCTACCGCCATCAGGTCCACCGCGTCCTCCTTTTCCTCCTTGGCTACCATTACCCCCATTGCCGCCATTACCACTACCAGAGCCGTTGCCCCCATTACCCCCGTTACCGCCATTAGTTCCACCATGCCCTCCATTACCCCCATTGCCATTTACCGTTCCATTACCGCCATTCCCACCACTACCACCACCATCGCCATCACCGCCATTTCCACCATCACCTCCAGTTATACTGCCATTGCCGCCATTTCCTCCATTGCCATTACTGCCTTCTTCTGCGTTACCACCATTGCTACCATTACCGTTATTTGATCCCGTTCCGCCATTTCCACCATTTTGACCATCACCCCCATGGCCACCGTGACCCCCATGGCCACCATGACCACCTTGACTATCATTTCCAGCTTGGCCCGAATTCCCATTTTGTCCATAGCTTACAAAGCTAAAAAATTTAGAATAGTAATATTGGCCATGGAGTTTCGAACATACCTTATTATTAATTTCATTAATATTAAATTCATTTTTTAATAAACAATTAGATGCAGTATTAAATAAGGAGTGAGAGTATGCTGAAAATGAAATAGAACTCATTAATAAGACACCAAGTGAGATGTAATTTTTATACATTATAAATTCCTCCGTTCCCCCCTCATCGAGTGAGGAGGGAAATATTTAGTGACTAGTTAAATTATCTACCGTTGCCGCCATTACCGCCATTACCGCCGTTGCCGCCATTACCACCATTGCCACCATTACCACCATGACCGCCATTCCCACCATTTCCTCCATGGCTTTGTTCGTAAACAGTAGAATAAGTAGAAATATTGTCAGAATGTTTTTCTTGGAAAGAAGTTGCAGATGATAGAATTGGGAATAATAAAGATACTATGACAATAGATGCTTTATACATATAAGATCCTCGTTTAAAAGTTTAAATTAAAATGAACTGCAATGAAATTGTAATTCATGGTTTTGAATAAGCAATTAGTTATTTATCTATGTGTGTAATTAAATTTATTTTACGATAAATATAAAGTATTATGGCTTTTTTTTATTTTTTTGTTTTATATTAATAACAAATATTTAATTAGTTATATAACTAATAAACCCTTAGTGATTAAAGTAATTAATTAGCAATTGATGATGTAATATTTTATTTTCTAATTAATTTTATAGTTGTGTTTGGGGTATTTTTTGAAAAAAAGGGTAAAGTGGGGCTTTTTAAATTTGGTCCCACTTTACTTTTGATTTAACCGCATATAGACCAGTATTTCCGAAGAGAGTATATTAAATGGATATAGGGCTATACATTATGAGGGAAATATTCTTTAAATTTTATTTGGTATCTTATTGCTTTTATTCGATGTTCAGCCAAACATCATCATCATCTCCATTTTTTACTTGAAACCAAACATCATCATCATCTCCGTTATAGGCTATTTTTAAGTCTATACTTAGGATAGGTGGCTCTGGCGGGAAGGGAAGAATAGGGGTAGCCAAAGAGAGTGCTGGAAATAATAAAGATGCAAGTATGATTGATTTTTTAAACATATAATCGCCTTTTAAAGTTAATATTCAAATGAACTGCCTAGAAATAATAAACTATTTTTTTTGATGTTCAATAAATAGTTTCATTTGTTTTTAATAAAAAATGAAATGGGTTTGAT
The DNA here is from genome assembly GCF_028479545.1 of Providencia sp. PROV201. Lineage (NCBI taxonomy): Bacteria > Pseudomonadati > Pseudomonadota > Gammaproteobacteria > Enterobacterales > Morganellaceae > Providencia > Providencia sp. PROV201. Next base: position 48,302 of record NZ_JAMPNW010000026.1, on the reverse strand, counting down.
AAAATTGAATGCGAGTGGGTTAGGCTTATTTTGATTGATTTAAAACCATATTAATTAGTTATTTGATAATATGGTTTTAAAATTTCAATTAATTATTTTTTAAATTTTCTATTATTTTACTTTGAATCGATTCTGATGAGCTGTTTTTATGAAAGCTTAACATAGTGACTGCTTTTTCATTTTCATTCATTTCGGAAAATGATTTCGCAACTTTTACTGCCGGCTGTTTATAGTTAGGTGATAGGCTTTGGTGGCGACTGATCATACTTTGCATTATTGGTGATGTATTGTTTTGCGTAAAACTCAATGCAGCAGCAGCTTGGGCGTGTTCATCTAACTCAAGGAATGACTGAGTTGAATTGATATCATTATTGGTCGAAATACCCGCTTTACTTAAATGGCTATTAATCGATTTTAAATTAGAATAGGAAGTATTGTTTTCAGTGAAATTTAATGCATTTGCAGCATTATAATGTATTTCTTTTTCAGTTTGAGCGGCAGATACATGTCCTGTTACAGCTACAAGTGTTAAAGAAAAAATAAATTTTTTCATTGTGAACCCTTATTAAGTTAAATAGTTTATCTTATAACTATAATAAGGCTTTATTTCTGTCTGAATACTGACAACAAAATGACAAAATTGCCATTTATGGTAGACATTCAATTTGGTTTCATAGGTAAAAATACAGTAAAGCGTGTTGAAAAATCATCTGATTTTACAGAGATCCTGCCTTTATGCGCTAATATAATTGATTTGACGATTGCCAACCCAATTCCACTTCCTTCATTTTTTCTTTGCCTTGATTTATCTACTCGATAAAATCTATCAAAGAGTTTTTCTAAGTGTTCTTCGGGTATTTTTATACCGGGATTGCTGATGATTAATTCAATACCCTCTTTTACATTTGAAATGTTAATGCTGACAGAGTCACCCCTTGGGGTGTAGCGGATAGCATTTGATAATAAATTAGTAATCGCTCTTCTTAACATGTCTTTATCGGCCATAATAGGACTAGTGTCCCCAATTAGCTTAAGTTTTATTTCATTCTCTTCAGCGAGATATTCAAAATAATCAAATATGAGCTCTATTTCAGTTTTAATATTAATGATTTTTTTCTCTGGGATAAGCCTATTATCATCTGCTTGAGCAAGAAAAAGCATATCAGAGATCATTCGTGATAGTCGGTTATATTCTTCCAAATTAGAATATAACACTTCAGCTAGCTCTTCTTTACTGCGGTTTTTACTCAAAGATATTTGAGTTTCAGTCATTAAATTAGTGATTGGTGTACGCATTTCATGAGCAATATCTGCCGAAAAATTTGTTTGCCTTACGAAAACATCTTCAATTTTTACTAACATCTGATTAAATGATTTTGTTAATTGCTTCAATTCATTAGGTACAGAATCAGGATCTAAACGGACGCTTAAGTTTTCGGATGTGACATTTTTTATTTCATCGCTTACATCTTTAAGGGGTTTTAATCCCTTTATCACAAGGAAATAAACGACAAGAATAGTAAATAAGCACAGTATAATTGCACTGATAATCAAACTGTTTATTAATGAGCTCAGATAATCATGATGAAAATTTAATGATAGCGCAGTAACTAATCGATATTGTTTAGGCTCTGAAGGAGGGCCCACCTGAATAAGACTTTCTGATAGACGATAATCTTTGAGCTCTACGTCTTGGTTATTTTTATCAGGATCATAATTTTTTAAGTGCGTAATAAGTTTATCTGTTGCATTGGGAGATACTAATGTATTTCCTTTATTATCAATGAGATAAATGGTAGCATCTTGATGCTCATTAATAATGGTTTTAATTCGTGCGTATTGCTCACTTTGTGGATCTGAATTGCCATTTAATAAGCTTCGGATCGTTAAATTCAACTGGTTAAGTGTGTATTCATCTTGCTGCTTAAAATGTAACATAACTGAGTTGATCATGATCGAGCTAAATAATAGTAAGGCGAGGGAGAGAGTAATACTGATCAAAACAATAAGACGAATTGAAATAGAGACAGGAGATCGAAACAGCTTAATCATTTTCAGGGATCTCGAGTAAATAGCCCATCCCTCTAATGGTATGAATCAATTTAGGTTCATAGCCTTGATCTATTTTAGCCCTCAGCCTTTTAACTGCAACATCAATGACATTGGTATCACTATCAAAATTCATATCCCAAACTTTTGAGGCGATAAGAGAACGAGAAAGAACTTCGCCTTGGTGAAGAATAAAAAATTCCAATAATGAAAATTCTTTACTGGTGAGTATAATTTTATCATTTTCACGTGTAACGCGTCGTTTGATCAGGTCAACATGCAAATTAGCAATGGTAAATTGTGTTTTTTGGATGCTGTTATTGCCTCTGCGTAATAAAGTTCTTACTCGAGCAAGTAGCTCAGAAAAATCAAATGGCTTAACAAGATAATCGTCAGCACCTATCTCTAACCCTTTGACTCGATGTTCAACATTACCTAAAGCAGTAAGCATGAGGATTGGCGTATTTTTTCCTGTATTGCGTAAGTTTTTAGCAATCTCCCAGCCATTAATATCTGGCAACATCACATCAAGAATAATTAAATCATAGTCTTCAGTTGTCGCCATATGCAGGCCTGTAATGCCATTTTCGATTGCATCAACAATAAACCCGGACTCACTTAAGCCTTTAGATAAGTATTCTCTCGTTTTATGTTCATCTTCAACAATAAGTAGTTTCATCTCAGGCCCTGCAGTCAGGAAAACAATGTAATCATTCTAAGCACTATGGCAACGAAATGTAAAATGACAAATTTGTCATTTTCATGTCATGAATCTAACAGGAGGCCTTTTTTACTATAGTGACAATTTTAATCACTAGAGGCATGGCTATACCATGTATTCCCCTAAAATATTAATAATAGCTTATGCCCTAATTTTGACTGGTTGTGTTTCGCTTGCCCCTGAATATCAACGCCCTAATTTTAATTTGCCTCATCAATTCAGTGGCAATGTTTCTGATGTAGTAACGCGGGATAAAACAGCGCGGAATAAAACAGAATTAGCAATACCAAGTTGGTCTCAATTTATTCAAGACCCACAAATGAAAAGCGTGATAGAAATTGCGCTTGAGAAAAACAGTGATTTATATCTTGCGGCCTTAGATGTAGAAGAAGCTCGTGTGCGTTTTGGGCTAGCAGGAGCAGAAAAATATCCTCAAATTAGTTCATCGATGAGCGGCGATTATGGCCAATCATTAGAGTCTGGGTCATCCTTCAATAAGAAATACAGTGCAGGCGTTGATATCAGTTATGAACTGGATTTTTTTGGGCGTATTAAAAACTTATCTGATGCCGATAAAGCAAAGTTTATTGCTTCTCAAGAGATGAAGCGTGCGACACAAATTATCACAATCAAAACGGTAGCAGAGGCGTATTTAGATGTGGTGTATAACCAGAAATTATTATTAATTTCGCAAGAGACGAAGCAAAGCTACCTCAATAGTCAATCGATTGTAATGCAAAAAGTGGCGGCAGGAAAAGCCGCGCTATCAGACCTAGAACAAGCTAAAGGGCAAGTACAGTCTATTTCTATTAATATCGAAAAAATTGAAAGTGAAATTGCAAAAAATGAAAATTTACTGAATTTTTTGACAAATGACTACGCAACAAAAATAAATTTAGATCTAGGACGCTACGAGCCAAACTATCCTTTAATTACAACTCCTTCAGATATTCCCTCTGAAATATTATTAAAACGCCCAGATATTATGGCTGCGGAGCAAAATATTATTTCTGAGAATGCCAATATAGGTGTAGCAAGAGCCGCTTTCTTTCCTTCTATTTCCTTTAATACAGGAATTGAAAACAGTAATGATTCTTTAACAGGGTTATTTGACTCTTCAAATGGTATTTGGAATTTTATTCCTAAAATTACGCTACCTATTTTTACTGGTGGTACAAATAGCCGAAACTTAGAGTTAGCAAATATTAGAAAAAATAAAGCGATTACTAATTACGAAAAAAGTATTCAAGTAGCATTTCGAGAAGTGAAAGATGCCTTAGTGATCAAATCGAGTTTAGAAAAACAACTCATCTCCCAAGTGCAATATGTCAACACGCTGCAAAACGTCTTAACACAGAAACAAGCGAGTTATCGATATGGCAGTTTGAGCTATCTCGATGTTCTTGAAGCACAGCGTAGCTTATTTACCGAACAACAAAATTTATTGATGTTGAAAATAGAACAGCAGAAGAATGAAATAAATTTATTCTCTGCATTAGGTGGCGGATTAATAAAATCATGAGGGTAACAATGAAAAAATTAAATACAGTATTTTTTGCAATTTCAATGGCGATGTTAACAGCAACTAGTTATGCAAATGCTGCTGAACATAACCACTCTATTTATCCAGAAAAAGTCGCAGAGCCGACAATCAATACCGAAGGAACGCTAATCTCGATTGATAAAGATAATAAAAAGTTAACAATAAATCATAAAGAAATTCAAAGTATTGGCTGGCCACCAATGACGATGCGTTTTACCTATGAAGATGAAAATATGATTAACGGCTTACAAGAAAATGATGAATTAAAATTTTCATTTGTACAACAAGGCAATCTTTCAATGTTGAAATCCGTCGAAAAGATAAACTAAATAGGTAGAGAGATGTTATGTCATTAGTTAACCTGACCAAATTGCTATTGGTAATTATTTTATCGAGCGTTATTTCAATTTTATTTTACCGATATTTTTTCGTTGTAGAAAATAATAGCCAACCAGTTGAAAAACAAGAACGCACCGTATTGTATTGGTATGACCCGATGTATCCCAATACCAAGTTTGATCAACCAGGGAAATCCCCGTTTATGGACATGGATCTTGTTCCTAAATATGCGGATGAAAACTTGGCTTCAGCGAATAGCAAAGGGATAACAATTAACCCAACACAGACACAAAATTTAGGACTTAAAACGGTGGATGTAAAGTGGGGGAAATTAAGCTATGACTTAACATTTCCAGGCGAAATTGCATTTAATGATCATCAATTCGCTATCGTGCAAGCGCGAGAAAATGGTTTCGTTGAAAAAGTTTACCCATTCACCGTTGGTGAGAGGATCCAAAAAGGGGTTCCTATTGCTGATCTAACGATCCCTGCATGGGTTGAAGCGCAAAGTGAATATCTTGCACTCAAGCAGATGAATGCGAGCCAGCAAGATCTTAATAGCGTCATTGAGCGTTTACGTTTAAATGGCATGCCAGAGGGAGCACTTTCTCAGTTTATTAAAACAGGAAAAGTCCAATCACGTTTTACGATCCAAGCACCTATTTCAGGGGTAATTACTGCACTTAATCTACGTTTAGGGATGAACGTATCTAAAGAAGTTGTTATTGCACAAATACAAGGAACAGATCCATTATGGATTAATGCCTCTGTTCCTCAGTCAGTTGCTGAATTACTGAATAAACAAACAGAATTTACAGTTTCTATTCCCGCTTATCCTTCACAGTTATTTACTGTAAAAAACTGGCTGATATTACCTAGCGCAGACCAAGCAAGTCGTACAATTAATATTCGTACAGAAATTGCGGACCCTAGCCATTTATTAAAACCGGGTATGACTGCATATTTGAATTTAGTTGCAGAAGGTAATGAAAGTTTATTGATCCCTTCACAAGCCATTGTGGATTCAGGGAAAGAACAACATGTTATTGCTGTTGGTGAGAATGGTGAATTTATTCCGAAAAGAGTACGAGTGCTCAGTGAATCTCAACAAATGACGGCAATATCTGAAGGGCTACAAGTGGGTGAGCATATTGTGACTCAGGGGATTTTCCTGATTGATTCCGAAGCGAATATTGCGGGAGCATTAGCCAAGATGGAAGCACTTCCTGAACCTTCAGCGTCATCTAATCATTCATCACATAAATCTCAGGAGTAGAGTATGTTGGAATGGATTATAAGACGCTCAGTCGCTAATCGCTTTTTAGTCCTAATGGGAGTCATGTTTTTAGTTATTGCAGGTATTTGGAGTATCCGCAGTACACCTGTTGATGCATTACCTGACTTATCTGATGTACAAGTGATCATCAAAACCACTTATCCAGGGCAAGCGCCCCAACTGGTCGAAAACCAAGTCACATACCCAATAACGACGACGATGTTATCTGTGCCGGGAGCAAAAACGGTACGGGGTTTTTCTGCATTTGGTGACTCATATGTTTATGTTATTTTTGAAGATAATACAGATTTATACTGGGCTCGTTCACGCGTTTTAGAATATTTAAATCAAGTCCAAAACCAATTGCCAAAAGGTGCGGTAGCTTCTATTGGCCCTGATGCGACAGGGGTTGGCTGGGTTTTTGAATATGCTTTAGTGGACAAAACAGGAAAGCATAATCTAGCTGAACTGCGCTCATTACAAGATTGGTTTTTGAAATATGAATTGAAGGCTTTGCCAAATGTTTCCGAAGTTGCAACCGTCGGAGGTGTGGTTAAATCTTATCAAATCTTAGTTGACCCGCTCAAGCTCAGCCAATTTTCTGTGACATTACCTGAAATAAAACAGGCAGTTGAAATGGCTAACCAAGAAGCGGGTGGCTCATCGATTGAAATTGCTGAAGCTGAATATATGGTTAGAGCGAGTGGCTATCTTCAATCTATTGATGATTTCAATAAAATCTACCTAAAAACTCCCGAAAATGGCGTGCCAATTTACCTACAAGATGTTGCTCGAATACAGGAAGGCCCCGAAATGCGTCGTGGGGTTGCTGAGCTAAATGGGGAAGGCGAGGTAGTTGGTGGTATTATCTTGCTTCGCTCAGGTGAAAATGCACGCAATGTGATCCATGATGTAAAACAGAAACTTGAAGATTTAAGTGCCAGTTTACCGGAAGGCATCGAAATTATTACAACTTATGATAGAAGTATTCTTATTGATAACGCGATTGATAATTTAAGCTATAAGTTGCTAGAAGAATTTATTGTTGTCGCATTGGTGTGCGCTATCTTCCTATGGCATTTCCGTTCTGCATTAGTCGCAATTATTTCCTTGCCTCTCGGATTATTTATTGCCTTTATTGTCATGCGTTATCAAGGAATAAATGCAAATATTATGTCATTGGGGGGGATTGCAATTGCTATCGGGGCAATGGTAGATGCCGCCATTGTGATGATCGAAAATGCGCATAAAAAATTAGAAAAATGGCAACATGAAAATGAAGGTAAAGCCATTGATAATGCCCAGCGTTGGAAAGTTATTACTGACTCTGCTGTTGAAGTTGGGCCGGCATTATTTATCAGTTTATTAATTATCACATTGTCTTTTATTCCTATCTTTACGTTGGAAGGACAAGAAGGCCGTTTATTTGGCCCACTCGCATTTACAAAAACCTATGCCATGGCGGGGGCTGCAGCGTTAGCGTTAATTGTGATTCCAATCCTAATGGGGTATTGGATCCGCGGTAATATTCCAAATGAAAATAAAAATCCACTGAATCGTTGGTTGATTGCTCTCTACAGTCCTATTCTAATTAAGGTATTAGCATGGCCGAAGACCACCTTATTAATTGGTTTCTTATCTTTATTTACCGTGATATGGCCATTAAAACATTTAGGGGGGGAATTTCTTCCTGCGATTAATGAAGGTGACTTACTTTATATGCCTTCAACACTGCCGGGAGTTTCGCCTGCCCAAGCGGCATTTTTACTACAAAATACAGATAAGCTAATCAAAACTATTCCTGAGGTCGATACGGTATTTGGTAAAGTCGGTAAAGCTGAAACGGCAACGGACTCAGCCCCTATGGAGATGATTGAAACAACGATACGTTTGAAGCCGCAAGCAGAGTGGCGAGAAGGGATGACACTTGAAAAAATTATTGATGAGCTTGATGAAACCGTGCGTTTGCCCGGGGTTGCAAACTTATGGGTTCCGCCTATTCGCAATCGTATTGACATGTTATCTACGGGAGTCAAAAGCCCTATAGGCATCAAAGTGTCAGGAAGAGATCTTGATGAGATCGATGCATTAGCCCAAGAAATTGAAAAAGTGACAAAATCGGTTCCCGGGGTTGTTTCTGTTTTGGCTGAGCGATTGGTTGGTGGGCGTTATATTGATGTCAAAATTGACAGAGAAAAAGCGGCACGTTTTGGCATGAGTATCAGTGATGTACAAGTTTATATTTCAATGGCGACTGGTGGGGAAATGATCGGGGAAACGGTTGAAGGGATTGAGCGTTACCCAATTAGCATAAGATATCCTCAAGATTACCGAAATAGCGTATCTGCGATGAAGTTATTACCAATTTTAACGCCGAGCAAACAACAAATTGTACTTAGTGATGTTGCTGATGTATCCGTGAATATGGGCGCTCCAATGTTGAAAACAGAGAACGCAAGACCGACTAGCTGGATTTATATTGATGCGCGTGATCGCGATATGGTCTCTGTTATTAAAGATATTGATGCCGCAATAAAAGATAACATCCAAATGAAGCCGGGCTTGAGTTATTCCTTTACGGGACAATTTGAATTGCTCGAAAGAGCCAACCAAAAATTAATGTTAATGGTTCCTGCTACCATACTGATTATTTTTGTCCTGCTTTATTTAGCATTCAGACGATTTAGTGAAGCATTACTGATTTTATTAAGCTTACCTTTTGCTTTAGTGGGCGCTATTTGGTTCCTTTATTGGATGAACTTTAATTTATCGGTTGCAACAGGGACAGGGTTTATTGCATTGGCAGGTGTAGCCGCTGAATTTGGCGTAGTTATGTTGATTTATTTACGCCATGCAATCGAAGATAAAGAAAAACAGCAAGGAATAAGCAAGTTATCAAACCAAGATTTAGACCATGCATTATATGAAGGTGCTGTTTTACGTGTCCGTCCTAAAGCCATGACAGTTGCCGTAATTTTAGCGGGTTTATTGCCAATATTACTTGGGACAGGAGTCGGTTCGGAAGTCATGAGCCGTATAGCAGCACCGATGATTGGCGGTATGATCACCGCGCCATTATTGTCCCTATTTATTATTCCAGCAGCTTATAAATTAATCTGCCAGTTACGCCATAAAAAATAGACACTTTTTAAGTACTCGTCATTATTATTGATAAGGTAAATAGCAATGAAAAAGATAATTTTAGGTGGAATGTTTTTACTCTCATTTTCTGCATTTTCTCAAAACCAGAGCGTGCAATTGTATAAAGATGCAAATTGTGGCTGCTGCCAATTATGGGGAGAAGGGGTTAAAAAAGCAGGGTATGACGTTGTGGTCAATGAAATCAGTTATGATGACTTGAACAAACTGAATGATGAGCTGAATGTGCCATACAACTTACGCAGTTGCCATATCGCTAAATACAAAGGTAAGGTGATTGTTGGTCATGTTCCTGTCAGCAGTCTTGATGCGATTGATACCTTACCGGCGGATGTGGTAGGAATTTCTGTTCCGGGTATGCCAATTGGTAGCCTAGGGATGGAGCAGCCGGATGGCCGTACTCAGCCTTATTCTGTGGTGCAGTTTAAAGCAAATGGGGAATATCGTTAATTAAGATAAAATTTATTAAGTTGCAGGGTTATCTGCAACTTATTGGTTTTATTCGCTTTCTAATATTAATTCGATGGCTTTGAGTTCTTCTTGCGTAAAATTACGATTTTTTAGGATCCCCATTGCATCATCAATTTGGCTAATACGGCTTGCACCGATGAGAACGGAAGTGATCCTATCATGTCTAAGTAACCAGGCTAAGGCCATTTGGTTTAACTTCTGCCCTCTTTTTACCGCCAATTCATTCAATTGTTTAACTTTTGATAAAATGGTTGAGGTGAGCCTTTCGGGGGTAAAGAAGGGTTGCCTGCCGCGCGTGAATCAGCAGGAATGCCATTAAGGTAGCGATCAGTTAAAATTCCACCGGCTAGCGGAGAATACGCAATAGAGCCCACCCCTTCTTCTTCCAGTAAATCGAGTAAATCTTCTTCGGGAGTGCGTTCTAGCATGGAGTATTTAGGTTGGTGGATCAGGCAAGGGGTCCCCAATTCATTGAGAATACCAATTGCTTCTTTGGCTAAATTGGTTGGGTAATTAGAAATCCCTACATACAGGGCTTTTCCTTGGCGAACAATGAGATCTAGCGCTCCCATGGTTTCTTCTAATGGGGTATTGGGGTCAGGTCGATGATGATAAAAGATATCCACATAATCCAAGCCCATTCGCTTCAAGCTTTGGTTAAGGCTTGCAACCAAATATTTTTTACTTCCCCAGTCACCATAAGGGCCATCCCACATAGTGAAACCCGCTTTTGATGAAATGATCATTTCATCACGATAAGGCAGAAAATCTTGTTGCATGATTTGGCCAAATGTACTCTCGGCAGATCCAGGAGGTGGCCCATAATTATTAGCCAGATCGAAATGGGTGATCCCAAGGTCAAAAGCATGACGAAGCATGGCTTGGCAGTTATCAACGGGTTTGTTATTACCAAAGTTGTGCCATAACCCTAATGAAATGAGTGGTAATCGTAACCCGCTACGGCCACATAAACGATATTCCATTTCGTTATAGCGCTTTGATGATGCAACATAAGGCATACTTCACCTCCAAAATAGTGGGTAAAACCTCAACTTATACTGTCATAAAGCTAAAAAGCAGGCTGAGGAATCAATGCTAATTTGTTATTGGCTAGAAAGTTTATAAATAAACTGTGATAGAGCTGGAAAAAAGAATGAAGTATTTTGAAATACGTGGGTATCGGTTGTGCGCCAGTCCCCACGTTTTATGTATTAAGAATTAAGCTTGTTCTGAACGAGTAAATACCAGCTCGTTACCTTTAGATTGGCTTTCATCAAATTGATAGCCTTCCAAATTAAAATCAGCCAGTTGGTCTGTTGTCGTCAATTTATTTTGGATAATAAAGCGGCTCATTAAACCCCGTGCTTTTTTTGCATAAAAACTGATAACTTTATATTTACCATTCTTTTCATCAAGGAAAACAGGTTTGATGATTTGACCATCCAATTTCTTCGTATTCACGGATTTGAAGTACTCATCAGAAGCTAGGTTGATCAATATTTGGTCTTTCTGTTCTGCTAAGGCGTGATTTAACTGTTTGGTGATAATGTCTCCCCAAAACTCATACAAATCTTTTCCACGGGTATTTTTTAAACGAATTCCCATTTCTAAGCGATAAGGCTGCATTAAATCTAGCGGTCTTAAAATACCGTAAAGACCTGATAATATGCGTAAATGGGATTGGGCAAACGCAAAATCGTCTTGTGAAAAGGTTTCAGCTTGCATTCCAGTATAAACATCCCCCTTGAAAGCGAGGATCGCTTGGCGTGCATTTTCTGGGGTAAAGTCCGCATGCCATTCTTCAAAACGAGCAGCGTTGAGCCCTGCAAGTTTGTCACTAATTTTCATTAAACTGGCGATATCCGCAGGGGTTAACTTACGACAGACATTAATTAATTTTTGAGACTCAGTGAGTAATTCAGGCTGAGTAAATTGCTGCGTCGCAAGTGGGCTTTCGTAGTCTAATGTTTTTGCAGGTGAAATTGTAATAAGCATGACTTGACCCTTTATAAAGAATGATACTGCTTACTTTAGCAAAAATTCTTCCTAATTGGGTAATTGATACGATAAGCCAAACCAATATTATTCTTTATTACAATAAGGGCGCAGTATAACTTGCTAAAAGGATTCAGTTTCTAATTGGCTAGCGAAACCGATTGCCAATCAAATAGTTGCTTTTGACTAGATTTACTTGCTTGCAGCAATATGGATGCATGATATTATCTGTAGACGGTGCGGCGATAGCCACAATTCCTTTATAACAACGAGATTAAAGAAATGACCGATAAACTAACCTCACTACGTAGTCTGACAACCGTTGTTGCTGATACTGGCGACATCGAAGCGATGAAGCTTTACAAACCACAAGACGCGACCACAAATCCATCGCTGATCTTAAATGCTGCACAAATTCCTGAGTACCGTAAATTAATTGATGAAGCGGTAGAATGGGCACGTAAGCAAAGCAGTAATCGTGAGCAACAAATTGTTGATGCTTGTGACAAACTGGCTGTTAATATCGGTCTGGAAATTCTGAAATTAGTTCCGGGTCGTATTTCTACTGAAGTTGATGCGCGCCTTTCTTATGATGAAGAAGCTTGTATTACTAAAGCGCGTCACTTAATTAAAATGTATAACGATGCAGGCATCAGTAATGACCGTATTCTGATTAAACTAGCTTCGACTTGGCAGGGTATCCGTGCTGCAGAGAAACTGGAAAAAGAAGGCATTAACTGTAACCTGACCTTATTATTCTCTTTTGCTCAAGCACGCGCTTGTGCGGAAGCAGGTGTATACCTGATTTCTCCATTTGTGGGCCGTATCCTTGACTGGTACAAAGCGAATACAGATAAAAAAGAATTCGCACCACATGAAGATCCAGGTGTAGTTTCTGTTACTGAAATCTACAATTACTACAAAGCTCACGGTTATAAAACTGTGGTTATGGGCGCAAGCTTCCGTAACGTGGGTGAAATCATTGAGTTAGCAGGTTGTGACCGCTTAACTATCTCCCCAGGCTTATTGAAAGAACTGTCTGAGTCACAAGGTGAATTAGTCCGTAAACTGACTGATACAGGTAAAACTCAAGAGCCAGGCGCTAAGTTAACTGAAGCTGAGTTCTACTGGCAGCACAACCAAGATCCAATGGCGGTTGATAAACTGTCTGACGGTATCCGTAAGTTTGCAGTAGACCAAGAAAAACTGGAAAAAATGATTGCAGATTTACTGTAGTTTATTTCGTTTTTTCTTAAAACCCAGCCAGTTGGTTGGGTTTTTTTATACCTATTTTTCATTGAGTTAGTTCTCAATTTCAAGATATAAAATTGAGGTCGCTGTATGCAAAAGCGCATCATGCTATGATAATGCTCCTGTTTATCCATTAGTAGACAGTTTCTGAATTGATCAATTTTTTGAGGTTTGTATGAATGAATTGCGCATAGGTCTGGTTTCTGTTTCTGATCGTGCTTCGAGTGGTATTTATGAAGACAAAGGTATTCCAGCACTAGAAGAGTGGTTAGCAAAAACGCTGACAACCCCTTTTCGTATCGAAACTCGCCTGATCCCTGATGAGCAAATCATGATAGAGCAAACATTATGTGAGCTGGTGGATGAATTTGCTTGCCATTTAGTCCTCACTACTGGTGGCACAGGGCCCGCTCGTCGCGATGTCACGCCTGATGCAACCCTTGCGATTGCTGACCGCGAGATGCCGGGTTTTGGTGAGCAAATGCGCCAAATTAGCCTGAAATTCGTCCCTACTGCGATACTATCACGTCAAGTGGGGGTAATACGCAACCAAGCTCTGATTTTAAATTTACCTGGACAGCCTAAAGCGATTGCGGAAACTCTGGAAGGTTTAAAAGACAAAGAAGGGAATGTGGTAGTTTCTGGTATTTTTGCCAGTGTTCCTTATTGCATTCAATTACTTGATGGCCCTTATGTAGAAACAGACCCTACAATTGTGAAAGCGTTCAGGCCTAAATCGGCTATTCGCCCTGAGTAGTCTTTTAATGTAATCAGGTGAGACTTAACTCACCTGATTAATAATATTTAATGCATAAAATCACATACGTTAGTTAAATTTAACCACGCTGGCCAATCGGTAATACTGTTTTGCCATATTGCTCATTTAATATTTCCGCAACTGCTAAATAAAATGCGCTAGCACCACAGATAATTCCTTCAAAACCTGCAAATTTTAGTAATGCTGCATTTCCTGTAATGTTACCGATTGCTAATAAAGCGAATAATACAGTTAAGCTACCGAAGACAAATTGCAAAACAAAATTAGCTTTGAACGTTCCTAAAAACATGAAAAAGGTAAAAATTCCCCAAATAGCGAGGAAAACACCTAAAAATTCAGGTGAAGTTGCTTCGGCTAATCCCATTGATGGTAAAAATAATAAACCCACTAATGCAATCCAAAACATACCGTAAGAGGTAAATGCAGTTGCACCGAATGTATTGCCTTTTTTGTATTCAATCAGACCCGCAATAAATTGAGCAATACCACCATAAAAAATGCCCATACTTAAAATAACGGATGAAAGAGGGAAAAAACCTGCGTTATGAATATTCAGCAGGATGGTTGTCATACCAAAGCCTAGTAAACCAAGTGGGCCTGGATTTGCAAGAGAGCTAGACTGCATATAACCTCTGGTAAAATATAAATAATTCAAATAGATAAGAAACAAAAAGTTTTGCCAAAGTGACAGCGGCGGCGCATCATACGCAGTTTTAATTGTTTAAACAATGATCACAAGACAGGTTTTTTTGCAATAAATGCAAATTTTTTTGATTCTCCCCCTTGATGAATGAATTTGTGACCCCATCTTAAAAGCATAAACTGATATCAATCCAAATTATTGCGTATTGAAAAATAATTTAGGCTCTGAGTGAAAACTCCCTTGAAAATGAAATATTGAGCCTCATATAGATTGATATCGAAATCATAGTGAAAAGAATTCCTTTGGAGGCGTTTTAGATGGGTAAAATCATTGGTATCGACTTGGGTACAACTAACTCATGCGTTGCAATTATGGATGGTACTACAGCTCGTGTTCTGGAGAACAGCGAAGGTGATAGAACGACTCCTTCCATCATTGCGTACACTCAAGATGGTGAAATTTTAGTTGGTCAGCCAGCAAAACGTCAGGCTGTGACTAACCCAGAAAATACTTTATTTGCAATCAAACGTTTGATTGGTCGTCGTTTCCAAGACGAAGAAGTTCAGCGCGACGTTTCTATCATGCCATATAAAATCATTGCGGCTGATAACGGCGATGCTTGGTTAGATGTGAAAGGCCAAAAAATGGCTCCACCACAAGTTTCAGCTGAAGTTCTGAAAAAAATGAAGAAAACAGCAGAAGACTATTTAGGTGAGCCAGTAACAGAAGCGGTTATTACTGTTCCTGCTTACTTTAACGATGCTCAGCGTCAAGCAACTAAAGATGCTGGCCGTATCGCGGGTCTAGAAGTAAAACGTATTATTAACGAACCAACAGCTGCGGCATTAGCATATGGTTTAGACCGAGAAATTGGTAACCGTACTATCGCGGTATATGACTTAGGTGGTGGTACCTTTGACTTATCAATCATCGAAATCGATGAAGTTGATGGTGAAAAAACCTATGAAGTTCTGGCTACTAATGGTGACACACACTTAGGTGGTGAAGACTTTGATACACGTTTAATTAACTATTTAGTTGAAGAATTTAAGAAAGAACAAGGTGTTGACCTGCGTAACGACCCGTTAGCAATGCAACGTCTGAAAGAAGCTGCAGAAAAAGCGAAAATTGAGCTGTCTTCTGCACAACAAACAGATGTTAACCTGCCGTATATTACAGCAGATGCAACAGGTCCTAAACACATGAATATCAAAGTGACTCGTGCGAAATTAGAGTCACTGGTAGAAGATTTAGTTAAGCGTTCTATGGAGCCAGTTAAAGTTGCTCTGCAAGACGCAGGCTTAAGCGTGAGCGAAATCAACGACGTTATCTTAGTTGGTGGTCAAACACGTATGCCAATGGTTCAGAAAGTTGTTGCTGATTTCTTTGGTAAAGAACCACGTAAAGACGTGAACCCAGATGAAGCAGTTGCAATGGGTGCAGCAGTTCAAGGTGGTGTTTTAGCCGGTGATGTTAAAGACGTTCTGTTACTTGACGTAACTCCTCTGTCTTTAGGTATCGAAACCATGGGTGGCGTGATGACTTCGTTAATCTCGAAGAACACCACTATCCCAACTAAACATAGCCAAGTGTTCTCAACAGCGGAAGATAACCAAGCAGCGGTAACTATCCATGTTCTGCAAGGTGAGCGTAAACGTGCAAGTGATAACAAATCACTGGGTCAGTTTAACTTAGACGGTATTCAAGCTGCTCCACGTGGTATGCCACAAATCGAAGTGACTTTTGATATCGATGCTGATGGTATCTTGCATGTGTCTGCTAAAGATAAAAATAGTGGACGTGAGCAAAACATCACCATTAAGGCTTCTTCAGGCCTGAATGATGAGGAAATCGAAAAAATGGTACGTGACGCAGAAGCAAACGCTGAAGCTGACCGTAAATTTGAAGAGCTAGTTCAGGTTCGTAACCAAGCTGACCAATTAGTTCACGGTACTCGTAAACAAATCGAAGAAGCCGGTGATAAATTACCAGCTGAAGATAAAGCGAATATCGAAAAAGCAACTTCTGAATTAGAAGTGGCATCAAAAGGTGAAGATAAAGCGGATATCGAAGCGAAAATCCAAGCTTTAGTCACTGCATCTGCAAAACTGTTGGAAATCGCACAGCAACAAGCTCAAGCGGGCGGTGCAGCTGGCGCAGAAGCGAAGAAAGATGATGACGTTGTTGACGCTGAATTCGAAGAAGTTAACGACAAAGATAAAAAATAATGCCCTTAGCGGGCGCAGTAGCTGTAGCAAATGATAGTTAATGGTTACTGATACCGGATACGGGCGTCGAGGGAACTCTACGCCCGTTCCGCATGTTAAGGGTAAATTAAATGGCCAAAAGAGATTTTTATGAGGTATTAGGCCTCGAGAGAAATGCTTCTGAGAAAGATATTAAGCGTGCTTATAAGCGTTTAGCGATGAAGCACCACCCTGACCGTAATCAGGGAGATAAAGAGTCAGAAGATAAATTTAAAGAAATTAAAGAAGCTTACGAAGTGCTTTCTGACGAGCAAAAACGTGCTGCTTATGACCAATATGGTCATGCTGCGTTTGAGCAAGGCGGAATGGGGGGCGGTGGCTTCGGTGGTGGTGCTGACTTCAGTGATATCTTTGGTGACGTCTTCGGTGATATTTTTGGCGGTGGCCGTAGACAGCAGCGCCCAAGCCGTGGTTCTGACCTACAGTACAACATGGAACTGACTCTCGAAGAGGCTGTCCGTGGAGTGACCAAAGAAATCCGTATTCCGACCTTGGAAACCTGTGACGTCTGTCATGGTAATGGTGCGAAGCCTGGGACGAGTGCAGATACGTGCTCTACCTGTCACGGTATGGGCCAAGTCCATATGCGCCAAGGCTTTTTCTCTGTACAACAACCTTGTCCAACGTGTCATGGTCGCGGTAAAGTTATCAAAGATCCATGCAACAAATGTCATGGTCATGGCCGTGTTGAAAGATATAAAACCCTGTCAGTCAAAATTCCTGCAGGGGTAGATACAGGTGACCGTGTTCGTTTATCAGGAGAAGGTGAGGCCGGAGAAAACGGAGCACCAGCAGGCGATTTATTCGTTCAGGTTCATGTATTACCTCATAACATTTTTGAGCGTGATGGTAATAACCTGCATTGTGAGGTTCCGATTAACTTTGCTGATGCAGCATTGGGGGGCGAAATTGAAGTGCCAACCCTTGATGGCCGTGTGAAACTGAAAATCCCAGCAGAAACTCAAACCGGTAAAATTTTCCGCATGAAAGGAAAAGGTGTGAAATCGGTACGTGGTGGTTTGCAAGGTGACTTAATGTGCCATATTGTTGTTGAAACCCCTGTAAAACTGAATGAAAAACAAAAAGAGTTACTCAAAGAATTTGGTGAGTCACTAGGTGGAAAGAGTGGTGAGAAGAATAGCCCGCGCTCTAAAAGCTTTTTAGATGGCGTGAAAAAATTCTTTGATGATTTAACTAATAAATAATTAGTTAATAATTGGTAATGTTAGAATGGCTGACTGAGCATATTGCCAAGTCAGCCATTTTTTTATCTTATTTTACGACTTCACCACTCGCAACTACGGTTTCGCGGACTTTGTTAGCAAAATCTTGAGCTTCTTTAATAATGGTGCCTTCATCTGCGGTCAGCAGCTGGCGGTCTTGCATCAATACCTTGCCATCAACAATAGTATGGCGAACATTAGCTCCATTTGCACCATAGACTAATGCGGCATAGGGGCTATACATAGGAACCATGTTTGGTGATTTAATATCAATAACAATGATGTCAGCTAATTTCCCTGCTTCGAGAGAGCCTAATTTGTCTTCCATGTGTAACACGCGTGCAGAACCCATGGTTGCCATATCGACAACCGTGATCGGTGGCATTGCGGCTCTATCTTTATTGGCTAGTTTGTGAATTTTACCCACTAAGTTTAGCTCATTTAACGTCGTTAATGTATTACTCGACATCGGGCCATCCGTTCCTAAACCAACACGAATACCTTTTTCAAGCATGGTTGTGACCGGGGCGACCCCTTTAGCAGATTTCGTGTTTGCACTGATATTATGTGCGACACCAACATCATACTGTTTGAGGAGATCCATATCTTTTTCATCAACCATAATGGCGTGAGCTGCAATAACTTTATTATTCAGTGCTCCAATATCAGCCATATATTGTACAGGGCTTTTCCCTCCCGTACGTTTGGCTATTTCTTCTTGCTCACGATCAGTTTCAGCCAGGTGGATCATCACTGGCATATTAAGTTCTTGAGACAATTTTGCGATTTTCTGTAAATGCTCTGTGGTATTGGTATAAGGTGCATGAGGCGCAAAAGCGGGTGTGATACGAGGGTGATCTTTGTATTGGTTGATGAAATTCACTGCATAATTGATACCTTCATCTGCATTTTTTGCATCAGCGACAGGAAATTGAATGACTGATTCCCCAAGGACAGCCCTCAATCCAATTTTATCAACGGTTTTAGCCACTTCATCTTCAAAATAATACATATCAACGTAAGTTGTGACACCACCTTTAATCATTTCAATATTAGCAAGGTTTGCTCCAACTCGTACCATTTCACGGGAGACCATTTTGTTTTCTAATGGGAAGATATAACGGTGTAAACGGTCTGGTACATCATCGGCCAAAGAACGGAATACGGTCATAGATGCATGTGTGTGAGTGTTAATTAACCCAGGCATGACAATGTCGCCATCAACCTTCAGGATATTAGGTGCTTGATAACTTTGAGCTAGTTCAGGGCCACCAACGGCAATGATTTTATTGCCTTTGATGACAACAGTACCATGGTCAATAATTTGTTTCTGGGCATCCATTGTTAAGATGGTTCCATCGACAATAATGATGTCAGCAGATGTAGCTGCAAAGCTAGAAAAAGAAGCACTAATAATGGAAACAGCCAGTAAAGATTTTAAAAACGACATTTTGGCCTCATATCTGGTGAGAAAATATAAAAATTATGAGTAAAAAATATTAATACTATTTCTGATAAAATTAAGTTTGCTGCTTACTGATTGAATATTCAAATAATAATTTTATTAATGACTTAATTTTGCTAATAAAATACCAAAAACAATAACGACACAGGCAACGACTCGCATTACGTTGAATTTTTCTTTGAGAAAGGCAATGGATAGGAACATGGCGAAAAGTACACTCGTTTCTCTAATCGCTGCGACCATGACAATTGGCGCTTGGCTCATCGCCCATATAGCAATGCCATAGCTAATGAGCTGCATTAGCCCACCGAGTAACCCTGAACGCCAGTATTGTTGAATTCCAACAATGAAGGTACCTCGGTATTTGATAAAACCGGGTATAGCTAACACCATTCCGTTCAATAAAAATAGCCAAAGTGTATATGTCACGGGATCTTCACTTGCTCTGGCTCCATAACCATCAGATAAGGTATAACAGGCAGTAAAGAAGGCTGTTGATATGGCAAAAGCTAGAGCTTTCCCATTGATATTTAATGTGAACTTTTTCCCAGCAAAGGCAATGAGCACGACACCACTAATAATAAATAAAACACCAATAAGACCCATCAATGGAATTAATTCATTAAATAGCAACACACCTAGTAGTGCCGTTATTAATGGGGCGGACCCGCGTGATATTGGATAAATCTGGCTTAAGTCACCGTGTGTATAAGCCTGACTTAAAAAATAGGTGTATCCAATATGAAAAAGTACGGATAGGGCTAACCAATGAATAGCTTCTGGTGACGGTAGGCCAAACCAAAATATTGCGGGTACCGCTAAGACGCCAGAAAAAACAGAAATCATGACTAGGCCGAAAAAACGGTCATTGCCAAATTTAACTATGGCGTTCCAGCTTGCATGGCAGAAAGCTGCAAACAGCACAGAAAGTAATACGTAAGTTGTCATTGTTAAATTGTAATCATTAGTATTTTATTAGCAATCCAAACACATTTTTTTGCGAAGCGCTTGGCAGATATCTTGTGGATAGTCTTCCATATTTAAAATTTTTACGAAAGGTATCGAAGAAAGAAATATATGTTTTTTGCCTGCGAAGATAAAAAGTGTAGATTTTTGATACCAAAAAAATTGAATTTATAAAGTCCGTTTATCACAAAATTTATTATTTGTTTTTATAAAAATTGTCTATAGTAAAATTAACGTTTTTTTCTCATTTGCCGTGATCTCTAACCTAAATTGATCGGTAATTTCGAGTGTTAAGCGATAAATAAACGATTTTTTACGAATTAATAATTAGCATAGTATTAACATTCAAAAAAACATTGAGGTTAAATATATGACAGCAATTATTCGTAAATTTTTAAGGTTAGAAGCAGCAGGGGGCTTACTTCTGATTATTGCTGCCATAGTCGCTTTAGTGATGGCAAATTCGCCATTGCAGGGGGCTTATCAGCAATTTTTAGATATCCCTATATCAATTAAAATATCAGAATTTGGTTTGGATAAGCCTTTGATATTATGGGTTAATGACTTCTTAATGGCGATTTTCTTTTTGGTGGTTGGCCTTGAAGTAAAACGTGAATTATTGGAAGGATCCCTCGCAGGACGTGACAAAGCGATATTTCCAGCAATTGCGGCACTAGGTGGAATGATTGCTCCTGCATTAATCTATTTATTATTTAATGGTGGAGATGCAGTTACCCAGCAAGGTTGGGCAATACCTGCCGCTACTGACATTGCTTTCGCGTTAGGTGTGATGGCGTTACTAGGTAAGCGAGTACCCACAGAGCTAAAAGTGTTCTTATTGGCATTGGCTATCATTGATGATTTAGGCGTTATCGTAATTATTGCATTTTTCTATACCAGCTCAGTTTCTTTGGTTGCATTGGGGTTATCAGCACTGTGTATTGCGATCCTTTGTATGATGAATTGGCGTAGAGTAGAGAATACAGCCGCTTACTTAGTTATTGGGTTAATATTGTGGGTGTGTATTTTGAAATCTGGTGTTCATGCCACATTAGCTGGGGTAATTGTCGGCTTCTTGATCCCTTTACGTGGTACTAACCAGACTAAGCCTTCAGAAGAATTGGAGCACGTCTTACATCCATGGGTTGTTTACTTAATTCTACCTATTTTTGCATTTGCTAATTCAGGTGTGCAACTTCAAGGTGTGACTTTTGACGGTTTATTAAGCCCACTGCCATTAGGGGTAGCCGCTGGCTTGATCTTAGGTAAGCCTATTGGGATTTTTCTGTTTAGTTGGGTTTCGGTAAAACTTGGGTTTGCAAAATTACCGGAGTCGATTAACTTAAAACAAGTATTTGCAGTTTCTGTACTGTGTGGGATCGGTTTTACTATGTCTATTTTTATCACTGGCCTCGCATTTGATGGGCTTGATGAGGTGTATAGTACCTATTCACGCCTAGGTATTTTGATTGGTTCGACGTTAGCCGCGTTTTTAGGGTATTTTATGTTAAGAGTAGTGTTACCGAAACAAAAAGAACCAATCTAATACAAGCTTATTGTGTAGTTTTGCAAATTATTAGTAAGAATTTCCGAACTAATAATCTATGATATACCGTAGTGTGTTTATTAATACACTACGGTATTCATTTTAAAGGCCCTGAAAATATAGGGTACAGGTAAATGTGTATGGTCAATAGTAGTTACCATAACTAGACTAGCGACGGTACAAAAGGAATCGATATGCGGGTTTCACATCTTAATTTTAACCATCTTTACTACTTCTGGCATGTATGTAAAGAGGGCTCTGTTGTCGGAGCAGCAGAAGCGCTTTACCTGACTCCTCAGACAATTACAGGGCAAATAAAAGCGCTAGAAGAGCGTTTAGGTGGCAAATTGTTTAAAAGGCAGGGGCGAGGTTTAGTGCCATCTGAGCTTGGACAATTAATTTTCCGCTATGCAGACAAAATGTTTATGCTTAGCCAAGAAATGCTTGATATTGTCAATTACAGCCGCGAATCTAACTTACTGTTTGATGTCGGGGTTGCGGATACGCTATCAAAACAGCTAGTAAGTAAAATATTAGAAACTACGGTTGTTGAGCATGAACAGATTCATTTACGTTGTTTTGAATCAACCCATGAATTGCTATTAGAACAGCTCAGCCAACATAAATTAGATATGATTTTATCTGACTGCCCAGTTGACTCATCGCAGCAGGAAGGCTTGTTTTCGGTGAAATTGGGCGAGTGTAATATGAGTTTCTTTTGCCGTCAGCCTATCCCTAAAAAGCCATTTCCTGAATGTTTAGAGGAACGTCGCTTATTGATCCCTGGTCGGCGATATTTGTTAGGTAGGCATATACTCGCTTGGATCCGCAATAAAAACTTGCAGGTTGAAGTATTAGGTGAATTCGATGATGCCGCACTTATGAAAGCATTCGGCATGCATTATAACGCAATTTTTGTTGCTCCTTCGCAATATACACCTGATCTTTTAGGTGGAGAAGATATTGTGGAGTTAGGGCGTTTAGAGAGCGTTAAAGAAGAATATTACGTTATTTTTGCAGAGAGAATGATCCAGCACCCAGCAGTACAGCGAGTGTGTAATAAAGATTTTTCAGATTTATTTTCAGTTCCGCTTGATAGCCTAGATAAAAAACAATAATAAATAAAAAAACCGGCATAAGCCGGTTTTTTTAAGCTAATCAAGAAGCAAAATTACATTGCTTTGATTTGAGCAACTAAGTTAGCTTTATGACGTGCTGCTTTATTTTTGTGGATCAGGCCTTTAGTAGCATGGCGATCAACAATAGGTTGCATGTCATTGAATGCTTTCTGAGCAGCTTCTTTATCGCCTGCAGCGATAGCAAGGTAAACTTTCTTGATAAAAGTACGTACCATAGAGCGACGGCTAGCGTTATGCTGGCGACGTTTCTCTGACTGAACGGCACGTTTCTTAGCTGATTTGATATTAGCCAAGGTCCAACTCCCAAATGTATTCTATTGAGGACAATTCAAAGGTCGAGGAATATGCCCTTTCGCCCTTCATTTGTCAATGGATTTGTGCAAATAAACATCGTGTACTTCGATGTTCATGCGCTGTGAATGGTGCAAGATTCTATCAGCAAATATGAGAAGAATACAGATCTTCGCGTGAAAAAATGCGTAATTGATGGCAGAAATTTAAAAAGAACTAAGACGAAAAATAATTTTTAGCTTATCAATCAATATCGAGTATGAAAATTAATCATGATATGGTTGTTTTTTGTTCTTTTTAACCGTTCGGTTATAACCATTGAAGTATAAAACATAAAAATATAATATTTTTAGAGACCTTGGAACAAATTTGTTGTATTGATAATCCATTGGTTACCCCAAAGTTTTTGATGTTCGAATGCAATAGCTCTGTTGGGGAGCGTAATAACCCACTAATTGCATAAAATAGTGGGGAATAAGTCGTGTAGAGATCAAAAAAATAGGGTTTAATGAAACCTTTTGCGAACTAAGGTTAACCTTATGCGTCGTACAAGGTATAATCCTGCAATTTCCTCGGTATTGAGCCTGTTATGGAGCTAATTCGCGGTATACAGAATATCCGGGCGTGCCATCATGGTTGCGTGCTGACTATCGGTAATTTTGATGGTGTCCATCGTGGGCATCAGGTTTTACTTCAAAATTTGAAACTTAAGGGGGCTCAGTTAGGGCTACCAACTGTTGTGATGATATTTGAGCCACAGCCCCTTGAATTTTTTATTGGTGACAAGGCGCCTGCGCGTTTGACACGCCTGCGAGACAAAGTTAAATATCTCGCAGATAGTGGTATCGATTACCTCTTATGTGTTGAATTTAACCAGCACTTTGCATCATTAACACCTGCTGAGTTTGTTTCTGACTTACTCGTCAATAAGCTTGGTGTAAAGTATCTCGCTATAGGTGATGATTTCCGCTTTGGGAAAAATCGCATGGGGGACTTTGCTTTTTTACAACAAGCGGGTGATGAATTTGGTTTTGAAGTTGCAGATACAGAAAGCTTCTGTGATTCAGGGCTACGTATCAGCAGTACAGCGATACGTAAGGCAATTCAAGAAAATAATCTTGAATTAGCTGAAAGCCTATTAGGGCACTCTTATCGTATTAGCGGGCGAGTGGTTCATGGTAATCAACTTGGCAGAACAATAGGTTTTCCGACAGCAAACCTACCGTTAAAACGTTTAGTCACACCCGTTACTGGTGTGTATGCTGTAGAAGTTTACGGTTTAGGTGATAAGCCTTTACCGGGTGTGGCAAATATTGGCACACGTCCGACTGTATCTGGAAAAGGAACACAGTTAGAAGTTCATCTGATTGATGCAAATATGGATTTATATGGGCGTCATATCGATGTAGTGTTACGTAAGAAATTACGTGATGAGCAGCGGTTTGCTTCGTTGGAAGCGCTTAAGGAGCAAATTGCTAATGATGTAATTGCAGCGAGAGAGTATCTTACTGCAATAGGAATCAGATAATTTAGCGGAAAATTGGAACTGAGAATCGATGAGTGACTATAAAAATACCCTGAATCTACCAGAAACAGGGTTCCCAATGCGTGGCGATCTCGCTAAACGCGAACCACAGATGTTAGAGCGCTGGTACAAAGAAGGTTTGTATCAGGCAATCCGTAAAGCAAAATCGGGCAAAAAAACCTTTATTCTGCACGATGGCCCTCCATATGCTAACGGCAGTATTCATATTGGTCACTCAGTTAACAAAATTCTCAAAGACATTATTATTAAGTCCAAAGGGTTGGCGGGCTATGACTCCCCATACATCCCAGGTTGGGACTGCCATGGATTACCGATTGAACACAAAGTTGAACAAATCGTTGGTAAGCCAGGGGAAAAAGTTTCCGCTGCTGAATTTCGTGCACAATGCCGTCAATACGCTAAAGAGCAAATTGAAGGCCAAAAAGCTGATTTCATGCGTCTAGGTGTATTAGGTGAGTGGGATAAACCTTATCTAACAATGGATTTTAAAACCGAAGCTCACATCATTCGAGCATTGGCGAAAACTATTGCAAACGGCCATTTAGTGAAAGGGGCAAAACCTGTTCACTGGTGTACTGCCTGTGGTTCTTCATTAGCAGAAGCTGAAGTTGAATATTATGATAAAACTTCACCATCTATCTATGTTCGCTTCCCAGCCGTAGATGGTAAAGCTGTGTGTGAAAAATTTGGCATTGTTAGCGAAAAAACACCTTCGTTAGTCATCTGGACAACAACGCCTTGGACTTTGCCTGCTAACCGTGCGATTTCTTTAAACCCTGAGTTTAAATATGATTTAATCGAAGTAAATGGTGAGTTACTCATTTTAGCTGCCGACCTTGTCGAAGTGGTGATGAAAACGGTAGGGGTTGAGGCATGGGCCGTTTTAGGTGAATGTGAAGGTTCTGCACTTGAGCTTTTACGTTTCCAGCATCCATTTATGGGCTTTGATGTGCCTGCAATTTTGGGTGATCACGTGACATTAGACGCCGGTACGGGGGCTGTTCATACTGCACCGGGCCATGGTCCTGAAGACTATGTTGTTGGCCAAAAATATGGTTTAGAAACAGCGAACCCTGTGGGCCCTGATGGCTGCTTCTTACCAAATACTTATCCAACATTAGATGGCGTATTTATTTTCAAAGCGAATGACCTTATCGTTGAATTATTGAACGAAAAAGGCGCGTTACTATACAAACAAGCGATTCAACACAGCTACCCATGCTGCTGGCGCCATAAAACTCCGGTTATCTTCCGTGCTACGCCACAGTGGTTTATCGGTATGGATAAAAACGGCTTACGTGAACAATCTCTGAAAGAAATTGATATTGTTCAATGGATCCCGGGTTGGGGGCGCGCACGTATTGAGTCAATGGTTGAAAACCGTCCAGACTGGTGTATTTCTCGTCAACGTACTTGGGGTACCCCAATGTCGTTATTTGTTCATAAAGACACTGAAGAACTGCACCCTCGTACATTAGAATTAATGGAAGAAGTGGCTAAGCGTGTTGAAGTGGATGGCATCCAAGCATGGTGGGATCTTGACCCTGCTGAGCTGTTGGGTGATGAAGCCGAAACATATCGTAAAGTACCTGACACCTTAGATGTATGGTTTGACTCTGGCTCAACGCACTTTGCGGTTGTGGATGCACGCCCTGAATTCCATGGTAATTCAGCGGATATGTACCTCGAAGGGTCGGACCAACACCGCGGCTGGTTTATGTCATCATTGATGTTATCAACAGCAATGAAAGGTAAAGCACCTTATCGCCAAGTATTGACACATGGCTTCACTGTTGATGGCCAAGGCCGCAAAATGTCTAAATCTTTAGGCAACACAGTGAGCCCTCAAGATGTCATGAATAAACTGGGTGCTGACATCTTACGTTTATGGGTTGCATCAACGGATTACACCGGTGAAATCGCAGTTTCAGATGAAATTTTAAAACGTGCAGCGGACTCATACCGCCGTATTCGTAATACCGCGCGTTTCTTACTGGCTAACCTGAGTGGCTTCAATCCTGAAACCGACATGGTGAAACCAGAAGATATGGTGGTTTTAGACCGCTGGGCGGTGAGCCGTGCTTTAGAAGCTCAGCAAGAGATTGCTAAAGCTTATGATGAATACGACTTCTTGTCTGTGATCCAGAGACTAATGCATTTCTGCTCCATTGAAATGGGGTCATTCTATCTGGATATCATCAAAGACCGTCAGTATACCGCGAAAAGTGATAGCTTAGCGCGTCGTAGCTGCCAAACTGCATTATTCCATATTGTTGAAGCGTTAGTGCGTTGGATGGCTCCAGTTCTGTCATTCACTTCTGATGAAATTTGGAATGAATTACCAGGAAAACGTGCTCAATTCGTTCTTACAGAAGAGTGGTATGACGGTTTATTTGGTTTAGATGAATCAAATGAAATGAACAACAGTTTCTGGACTGAGCTACTGGCTGTTCGTGGTGAAGTGAATAAGGTCTTAGAACAAGCGCGTACTGATAAACTCATCGGGGGCTCATTAGAAGCTGCTGTGACGTTGTATGCCGATAAAGCTCTGGCCGAAAAACTGCAAAGCCTTGGTGATGAATTACGCTTTGTTTTACTGACATCACAAGCCCATGTCGCTGATATCGCAATAGCTCCTGCAGATGCGCAAGAAAGCGAATTAAAAGGTCTGAAAATTGCGTTCAGTAAAGCTGCGGGTGAAAAATGTCCTCGCTGCTGGCACTACGCAAGTGATATTGGCTCTTCGAGCGAGCAACCAGAAATTTGTGGTCGCTGTGTCACTAACGTAGCCGGTAACGGCGAAACGCGTAAGTTTGCTTAATGAAGACGCCAGTTTGTTCTACCGGTTTGCGTTGGTTATGGTTGACCATTGTGATCATCGTAGCGGATTTAGGCATTAAGCAGTTAGTGCTTAGTGACCTAAATCTGTACGAGCCACATCCGATAATGCCATTTTTCAACATAATGTACGCACAAAATTTTGGAGCGGCATTTAGTTTCTTGGCTGATGAAGGTGGCTGGCAACGTTGGTTCTTTGCAGGTATTGCAATTGGGATATCCATTATCTTAATGGTCATGATGTATCGTCAAAGCGCACAAAAACGCCTATCAAATATTGCTTATGCATTGATTATTGGTGGTGCTATCGGTAATTTAAGCGATCGTTTAGTTCATGGCTTTGTTATTGATTATCTTGATTTTTACGTTGGTAATTGGCATTGGCCAACATTCAACCTAGCAGATATGGCGATATGTATTGGTGCGGCCCTTGTCATTTTTGAAGGTTTCTTACCCGATAAATCAAAGCAAGAAAAAGCCAAATAACATAGTCGCGCACTAGGTTAGAATGTAATAACTCACAGCCCAGATTTTCTGGGCTGAATTTTATGATAAATAGGTTTGTTTTATGTCTACTCAAATACAGACGCAGAGCTCTGTTTTACTGCATTTCACATTGAAATTGGAAGATGGCTCTACGGCTGATTCTTCGCACGCACAAGGGAAGCCTGCGTTATTTGTTTTAGGGAATGACTCCTTATCGCCAGAACTGGAAGCCCAATTGATTGGCCTTAGTGAAGGTGAAAAGAAAAGTTTTTCACTGCCCGGAGACACGGTTTTTGGGAAACATAATCCTGACTTAGTTCAATATTTTTCATTGCGTGATTTTATAGAAACGGGCATCCCTGAAATTGGTACGATAATGCTATTCACAGCGATGAATGGCAGTGAAATGCCAGGTGTAGTAAAATCAATTGAAGGCGAGTCGATTACAATTGATTTTAATCACCCGCTCGCTGAGCAGCAAATTAGTTTTGATATCGAAGTGCTTGAAGTAGATCCGCAATTGGAGAATCACAATGCAAATATTAATGGCTAACCCTCGTGGGTTTTGTGCAGGCGTAGACCGCGCAATTAGCATCGTAGAAAGGGCATTAGAAATCTATGGCGCTCCAATTTACGTTCGTCACGAAGTGGTTCATAACCGTTATGTTGTTGATGATTTACGTCAACGCGGTGCTATCTTTATTGAGGAAATCTCCGAAGTCCCTGATGGGTCAATCTTGATTTTTTCTGCACACGGAGTTTCCCAAGCTATTCGTCAAGAAGCGCGCTCTCGCGATCTAACAATGTTATTTGATGCGACTTGTCCTTTAGTGACGAAAGTTCATATGGAAGTTGCACGAGCGAGCCGCAAAGGCAAAGAAGCCATTTTAATTGGCCACGCTGGGCACCCAGAAGTCGAAGGTACGATGGGGCAATATAGCAACCCTGAAGGTGGGATGTATCTTGTTGAAAGCCCAGAAGATGTTTGGAAACTGAAAGTGAAAGATGAAAATAATCTCTCTTTCATGACACAAACGACGCTTTCTGTTGATGATACTTCTGATGTCATTGATGCGCTGACATCTCGCTTTCCAAGTATCGTTGGGCCTCGTAAAGACGATATTTGTTATGCAACGACTAACCGCCAAGAAGCGGCGAGAGAGCTTGCAGAACGTGCTGACATTGTTTTAGTCGTCGGTTCTAAAAACTCATCGAACTCAAACCGTCTTGCGGAGTTAGCTTCGCGTATGCAAAAACCTGCCTATTTAATTGATGGTGCGGAAGATATTAAAACGGAATGGTTAGCGGATAAAAATATTATCGGCTTGACAGCAGGGGCATCTGCGCCAGACATTTTAGTTCGACAAGTTATTGATAGACTTAAAGAATTGGGAGCTGATTCTGTTGTTGAATTGCAAGGCCGTGAAGAAAATATCGTCTTCGAAGTTCCTAAAGAATTAAGGGTTGAAGTCAAAGAGATTAATTAATCATTTGATTTTAATTACGGAAACAGCCGCTTTATGATCCCGATCTCGCGGCTGTTTTAACCTTTCCATTCAAATAGTTCCTTTCGAATATCCTCTGAATTAAAACTTTTACTGATAATCCTTTCTCTCTCTACGCTTTTGTTAATAACGATACATTTTTGCTAGCAGAATATGGTCAGGATAGTTAATCTGTATCACAATCATTTCTAAACTGTGGGTAAAAATAGTCTTTTTATCCTAAGCAACAGTTCAAATTTATCTATTTGCATTAATTAAAAAAGGATAAACCATGGCGAATTCAGTGGTACGTGTTGCAGTCGTTGGTGCAGGTGGGCGTATGGGACGCCAGCTAATTCAAGCCGCGCAGCAACAGGATGGCATTCAATTAGGTGCAGCGATTGAGCGTGAGGGCTCATCGCTTATCGGGACAGATGCAGGTGAGCTCGCTGGAATCGGTAAGTTAGGTATTTCCATTGTTGATTCGCTAAATCAGGTTGTTAATGATTTTGATGTTGTCATTGATTTCACTCGCCCAGAAGGGACTTTACACTACCTTGCATTTTGTAAAGCCAACCAAAAAGCGATGGTAATTGGAACGACAGGTTTTGATGAGCAAGGTAAGCAAGCCATCGCCGAAGCGGCGAAATCCATTCCTATTGTCTTTGCGGCAAATTTCAGTGTTGGTGTCAATGTGGTGCTGAAATTACTGGAAAAAGCAGCAAAAGTGATGGGAAATTACACTGATATTGAAATTGTTGAAGCACATCACCGCCATAAAGTGGATGCGCCATCAGGTACGGCTCTAGCTATGGGGGAGTCTATTGCTACTGCACTTGGGAAAGACTTAAAAGAGTGTGCGGTATATACCCGTGAAGGTTATACAGGGGAGAGAGAACCTGGAACCATTGGTTTTGCAACTATTCGTGCTGGGGATATTGTCGGTGAACATACCGCAATGTTTGCAGATATTGGTGAGCGAGTAGAAATTACCCATAAGGCCTCTAGCCGTATGACCTTTGCAAATGGCGCCATCAGGGCATCTGGTTGGATTTGCGATAGAAATAGTGGGTTATATGATATGAAAGATGTATTAAATCTGGATGATTTATAGTTTTTTATTTTTATTTTCAATTATAAATTAGTTAGTTGTGATTTGTTTTTGTATTTTTAATATCGATTTAA
This sequence comes from Providencia sp. PROV201, assembly GCF_028479545.1. Classification (NCBI taxonomy): domain Bacteria; kingdom Pseudomonadati; phylum Pseudomonadota; class Gammaproteobacteria; order Enterobacterales; family Morganellaceae; genus Providencia; species Providencia sp. PROV201. Next base: position 17,641 of record NZ_JAMPNW010000026.1, on the reverse strand, counting down.
ATTATTTCATTTTAAATCGATATTAATTCATGTTTTATGTGTTTTTCTCTTCTTTTTTGGTCGTTAATTATCCTTTTCTCCCTCTTCTAGCTGGGTTATTATCAATAAACTAGTTATCTTGCTTTGCAACCGTTTACTTATTCATTTTTACTATGGTTTATACTGCTCATCCAACTAAAAATGAGGTAGTTAAGTAAAAAAGTAAGATAAAAGTGAAAAAAATGCATTTTTTTCTAGACAAGACTCCATCTCATCATTAGAATGCGCGCAATTTGCCAAAAATTTGCTTAAAAACTCATTTTGGCATTGATTTAGATCGCAAAATCTGAATTAATATGCATAAAACGTGATTTATTATTCTCCGGAGGGTGTTTTGATTAAGTCAGCTATATTGGTTCTGGAAGACGGAACCCAATTCCACGGGCGTGCTATCGGTGCAGAAGGCGCTGCTGTTGGAGAAGTCGTTTTCAACACGTCGATGACCGGATATCAAGAAATAATTACAGACCCTTCCTATTCCCGCCAAATTGTTACTCTCACTTATCCCCATATTGGTAATGTCGGCACTAATGCTGATGACGAAGAATCTCCAAATGTTCATGCGCAAGGCTTAATCATTCGTGACTTACCATTGGTTTACAGTAACTTCCGCGGGCAAGAAGGGTTATCCGAATATCTAAAACGCCATAACGTCGTGGCGATTGCGGATATCGATACACGTAAATTGACACGTTTACTGAGAGAAAAAGGCGCACAAAACGGTTGTATCATTGCGGGTGATAACCCTGATGTTGCACTCGCATTGGAAAAAGCGCGTAGTTTTTCAGGTTTGAATGGGTTGGATTTGGCAAAAGAAGTCTGCACTAAAGAGATTTATAACTGGTCCCAAGGTTCATGGACGCTGGAAAATGGCCAGCAAGGCGCGAAAACCGCGGAAGAACTCCCTTTACATGTTGTCGCTTATGACTTCGGTGCGAAGCGTAATATCTTACGTATGTTAGTTGACCGCGGCTGTCGTTTAACGGTGGTGCCAGCAACAACATCCGCAGAAACCGTATTGGCGATGAACCCCGATGGTATTTTCTTATCGAATGGCCCTGGTGACCCGGCCCCTTGTGATTATGCAATCAAAGCAATTGAAACCTTTTTAACCACAGAAATCCCCGTATTTGGTATTTGTTTAGGTCACCAATTACTTGCTCTGGCTAGCGGAGCCAATACCATGAAAATGAAGTTTGGCCATCATGGTGCTAACCATCCTGTTAAAGATTTAGACAAAGATGTGGTGATGATCACGGCGCAAAACCATGGTTTTGCGGTTGATGAATCGACACTTCCCGACACACTGCGCGTGACTCACAAGTCACTGTTTGATGGAACATTGCAAGGTATTCACCGTACGGATAAACCTGCATTTAGTTTTCAAGGCCACCCAGAAGCAAGTTCAGGGCCACATGATGCGGCAAATTTATTCGACCATTTTATTGAGTTAATTAATGAATACCGTCAAAACACCCCTCGTCAAAACGCACAATAATCGGGAGCAAGAGAAATGGCAAAACGTACTGATATAAAAAGCATTCTGATTTTAGGTGCCGGCCCAATTGTGATTGGCCAGGCATGTGAATTTGACTACTCAGGTGCTCAAGCGTGTAAAGCATTGCGTGAAGAAGGCTATCGCGTAATCTTAGTTAACTCGAACCCTGCGACTATTATGACTGACCCAGAAATGGCAGATGCAACTTACATCGAGCCGATTCACTGGGAAGTTGTGCGTAAAATCATTGAAAAAGAGCGCCCTGATGCCGTTCTACCGACTATGGGCGGCCAAACGGCATTAAACTGTGCGCTTGAATTAGAACGTAAAGGTGTTTTGGCTGAGTTTGGCGTGACCATGATTGGGGCGACCGCTGATGCAATTGATAAAGCAGAAGATCGCCAACGTTTTGATAAAGCAATGAAAAAAATCGGCTTGGGCACAGCACGCTCAGGTATCGCACATAATATGGAAGAAGCTTATGCCGTTGCAGATGCGGTCGGTTTTCCCTGTATTATTCGCCCATCATTTACGATGGGGGGGACCGGTGGCGGTATCGCCTATAACCGCGAAGAGTTTGAAGAAATCTGTACTCGCGGTTTAGATTTATCCCCGACTAACGAATTATTGATTGATGAGTCGCTGATTGGTTGGAAAGAATATGAAATGGAAGTTGTCCGCGATAAAAAAGACAACTGTATTATCGTCTGTTCCATTGAAAACTTCGATGCGATGGGGATCCACACGGGTGACTCTATCACCGTCGCGCCAGCTCAAACATTGACCGATAAAGAATACCAAATCATGCGTGACGCATCGATGGCCGTATTGCGTGAAATCGGCGTTGAAACAGGTGGCTCTAACGTTCAATTCGCGGTTAACCCTAAAGATGGGCGCTTAATTGTTATTGAAATGAACCCGCGGGTTTCACGTTCATCGGCACTTGCCTCTAAAGCGACAGGCTTCCCAATCGCTAAAATTGCAGCGAAATTAGCTGTCGGTTATACCCTTGATGAGTTAATGAATGACATCACTGGTGGCCGTACCCCTGCATCATTCGAACCTTCCATTGACTACGTTGTGACAAAAATTCCGCGCTTTAACTTTGAAAAATTTGCGGGCACGAATGACCGGCTCACAACGCAAATGAAATCGGTTGGCGAAGTGATGGCTATTGGCCGCACATTCCAAGAATCAATGCAAAAAGCGTTACGTGGGTTAGAAGTGGGGGCAACAGGCTTCGACCCGAAAGTGGCTCAAGAAGACCCTGAAGCACTGACTCGTATCCGTCGTGAACTAAAAGATGCAGGTGGAGAGCGTATTTGGTTCGTTGCGGATGCATTCCGTGCGGGTCTTTCTGTTGATGGTGTTTTCAATTTAACCAATATTGACCGCTGGTTCTTAGTACAAATCGAAGAACTGGTACGTTTAGAAGAAGAAGTGGCTGAATTAGGTATCAATGGCCTGACTAAAGACTTCTTACGTGTACTCAAACGGAAAGGTTTTGCAGATGCCCGTTTAGCTAGTCTAGTAGGGGTTTCTGAAGCAGAACTGCGTAAATTACGTCAAGGTTATGATTTACATCCTGTATATAAACGTGTTGATACCTGTGCGGCAGAATTTGCAACAGATACGGCTTATATGTATTCCACTTATGAAGATGAGTGCGAGTCAAACCCAAATAATGCTAAACCGAAGGTGATGGTATTAGGTGGTGGGCCAAACCGGATTGGGCAAGGGATTGAATTTGACTATTGCTGCGTGCATGCATCTTTAGCGTTACGCGAAGACGGCTATGAAACCATCATGGTCAACTGTAATCCTGAAACCGTTTCAACTGACTATGACACCTCAGACCGTCTCTATTTCGAACCTGTCACCCTTGAAGATGTGCTGGAAATTGTGCGTATCGAGCAGCCAAAAGGTGTGATTGTGCAATATGGTGGCCAAACACCATTAAAATTAGCTAGAGCGTTGGAAGCAGCAGGTGTTCCTGTTATTGGTACGAGCCCAGATGCCATTGACCGCGCAGAAGATCGTGAACGTTTCCAGCAAGCCGTTAATCGCTTGAACTTGAAGCAACCAGAGAACGCAACTGTCACAGCGATTGAGCAAGCTGTTGAAAAAGCGGCAGGGATCGGTTACCCACTGGTGGTTCGCCCATCCTATGTGTTAGGTGGTCGTGCGATGGAAATTGTATATGACGAAATCGATTTACGTCGCTATTTCCAAACCGCGGTAAGTGTCTCTAACGATGCGCCAGTACTACTTGACCGCTTTTTAGACGATGCCATTGAAGTTGACGTAGATGCGATTTGTGACGGTGAGATGGTGCTGATTGGCGGTATCATGGAGCACATTGAGCAAGCTGGCGTACACTCTGGTGACTCTGCATGTTCACTCCCTGCATATACACTTAGCCAAGAAATCCAAGATGTGATGCGCGAACAAGTTCGCAACCTTGCCTTCGAGTTACGTGTGCGTGGCTTGATGAACGTGCAGTTTGCCGTCAAAAATAACGAAGTTTATTTAATCGAAGTCAATCCACGTGCCGCAAGGACAGTACCTTTCGTGTCTAAAGCAACAGGTGTGCCATTAGCGAAGGTTGCCGCGCGTGTGATGGTGGGGCAAACCTTGACACAGCAAGGGGTGACGGAAGAAGTTATTCCACCATATTACTCTGTGAAAGAGGTGGTACTGCCATTCAATAAATTCCCTGGTGTTGACCCAATTCTTGGGCCTGAAATGCGTTCAACAGGCGAAGTCATGGGTGTCGGCCGGACATTTGCAGAAGCATTCGCTAAAGCGATGTTAGGTAGCAGCTCGACCATGAAAAAATCTGGTCGCGCGCTGTTGTCTGTTCGTGAAGGTGATAAAACAAAAGTTGTCGATTTAGCCGCTAAGTTGTTAAAACATGGCTTTGAGCTAGATGCCACTCACGGTACTGCGATTGTGCTAGGAGAGGCTGGTATTAACCCGCGCCTCGTCAATAAGGTTCATGAAGGTCGTCCACACATTCAAGATAGAATTAAGAATGGTGAATATGACTACATTGTGAATACTACTGCTGGCCGCCAAGCCATTGAGGACTCAAAATTAATTCGCCGCAGTGCATTGCGTTATAAAGTTCATTATGACACGACGTTAAATGGCGGGTTTGCCACTACGATGTCGCTCAGTGCAGACCCAACAGATACGGTGATTTCTGTACAAGAAATGCATGCATTAATTAAGTAATTATTTAACGTCATCTATATAAGCCTCAGTATCCAATTTACTGGGGCTTTTTTATGGCCATTCTTTAAAGCCATCTCCTGACGAGAGGCTAATTATCTGGTGATATAATGGATAAGATGGAATTTTAGCCAAATGGCCGCTAATTAGCGGCCATTACTCGGTTATATTATGATTTCTCTTTGCTACTCGAGAGCGCCTTGCGGTGTTTCCAATACATTACAATTGAACCAATTAGGCCACTAATCAGTAGGATAACTGGGATAATCATCAGCGCACTAATCACGATTTGCTCGTGTTCTTTCACAAAAGGAATTTGGTTTAGGGCATAGCCTAAGGTGACAATCAAACCAACCCATAGCAAACCACTTAGCCAGTTAAAAAACTGGAAACGGCGATGACTCAACTCAGATAACCCAGCGAGTAAAGGCAATATTGTTCTTACAAATGCGAGGAAGCGTCCTATAAGTAGGGCGTATAAGCCTTGCTTGTTAAACATATTGTTTGCTTTGGTGTGATATTCCTCTGGAATTTGGGCAAGCCAGCGCTTCACAACCTGAGTTTCACTTAGCCATCGGCCTTGTAGAAAACCTATCCAACACCCTAAGCTTGCAGCGACTGTTAGTAACAATATAGTCGGAATAAAGTGTAAGACTCCCTTAGCAATCAATGCACCTGAAAGGATCAGCAAGGTATCACCAGGTAGGAAAGCAGCGGGCAAAACGCCATTTTCTAAGACAATGACGACAAAAAGTACGGTATAAATAACCCAAAGTACTTCAGGGTTGGAGAGTTTAAGGAAATCGTGGTGCCAAAGCGCCAGTACGATTTCGCGTAGGACTTCCATAATTATTCCTGTATCTGCATAAAAGCGAATTTCTTTATCATCTATATTACAGGAAAAAAAGAGCTCAAGTTTGATTTGTTTGAAGAATTAATCATTTAGTGGAAAAATTGCAGGAAACATTTAACGCTGCTCCTGCAATTAATATATTGATTTTTAATTTAAATTCTTTCAAAAGCTAATTGTAAGTCGTGAATTAAATCATCGGTGTGCTCTAAGCCTATATGCACTCGGAAGAAGGTACCTTCTTTTGGTGAAAAATCATATTGCCGCATATTGAGTAAATCTTCTTTTTGGTACCCTAAAATCAGCGACTCAAAACCTCCCCATGAATAACCCATTTTAAAATGGCTAAAATTATCAAGGAAAGCGGTAAATTGTTCCGTGGTTAAGCGTGATTTTAGCTGGAAAGAGAAAAGGCCATTAGACCCGGTAAAATCACGAATAAAGAATTCATGACCTGGAGAATTTTCAAGTGCCGGGTGAAAAACCTGTTCAACTTCAGGGCGCTGCTGTAGCCAATTCGCAACTTGTAAGCTATTAATTTGATGCTGTTTTAATCGAGTCGGCAATGTGTGCAGCCCTCGATTAGCCATATAAACAGTGTCTGGGTCAGCTGTTTGGCCTAAGAGATATGAATTTTCACGTAATGTTTCAATACAGCGTTGGTTTGCCACCGCAAGGCCAAGCATTCCGTCGGAATGGCCATTGATATATTTAGTTGCTGATTGGATTGACACATCCACATCAAATAATAAAGGTTTAAGTAAAACACCTGCTGCCCAAGTGTTATCAATCATAATCACAATTTCAGGTGATTTAGCGCGTATAGCTTTCACCATTGCAGGTAAATCATGGACTTCCATGGTGATAGACCCGGGAGACTCTAAAAATACAATACGCGTATTGGGCTGAATTAAATCAGCAATATTCATTCCGATGAGTGGGTCAAAATACGTGGTTTGGATATTCAGCTTAGTAAGGATATTGTCGCAAAAATTTTGGGTTGGATCATAAGCTGACCCTGTCACAAGGATATGTTCGCCAGCAGAAATAAAGGACAAAATGGCATTGGTAATTGCGGCAGCACCTGATGGGTAAAGGACACACCCTGCACCCGCTTCTAATTCAGTCATTGCTTCTTGAAAAGCGAAATGTGTTTGTGTCCCGCGACGCCCATAAAATAGTACGTTATTTGCGCGATGGCGAGTTGCATGACGTTTTTCTTCAAGCGAATCAAAAATAATCGAAGAGGCTCGCTGAATAACAGGGTTTACCCCTTTTTGTGTGTATTTCGGGTTCCGCCCAATATGGACTAATTGTGTTTCAGGTTTTATGTCTGCCATGATTTTTCCCTACACAGAATATGAACTGGTTAAACTTAGAGGTGATTTATACTAAGACGTTAAATGATCCTGATAGAAATGTAACTTGAGTATTCTTCAACTTTCAAACTGTAGGTAAATTTTATTTGTAAGATTGGGAATGAACATTTAATTGAACCGCGAATTATTAAGGAAAATAACCGCATAGTAGAGAAGGTCATGTTTGTCTAAACGCAAAAAAATATAAAAAAATCGCGAATACTAATGATAATTACTATCAATTCGCGCTGTGTTTGATATCATCAGCACCGTCTTTTTGAAAAGAGACGGACAGCGCGAGTCAAATTTCGCTTTTAAAGGTTAGTCGATGAATGGCACAATCATCGATATGAATTTTTTTATACAACACTAAAAAGAGAGTAAAGGCCAACTGATGCGTAAACTAACAGCTTCTATTCTATTGGCGTTCGGCTTGATGGGTACGGCAGTCGCTGAAACCACACCTGCAACAACACCAGCTGCGTCTCAAAATACACCATCAACACAACCAGCAGCAAATCCGGCTGCACCAACAACAACACCAAGTGCTGAAGTTTCATCAGTACCCGCTGAACCTGCACAAGGCGAAGCCGTGAACACAACTGTTGTTAATGAAAATATTGAAATTGCAACAGAAGCACCAACGGGTGGCTTTGACCAAGACTTATCTGTTTGGGGAATGTACCAAGGCGCAGATAACATTGTTAAAACAGTCATGATAGGGCTTGTGATTGCTTCTGTTATTACTTGGGCAATATTTTTCTCAAAAGGTTTAGAGATTTTAGTGGCTCGCCGCCGCTTAAAAGCAGAAGCGAAAGCAATTGCTGAGGTGAAGTCACTTGATGAAGCTGTCAGTATCGCAGAAGGTTTCAAAGCAAATAGCATTACTCGTATGTTATTAAACGAAGCCGTTACTGAGCGAGCGTTATCAGCAAATAGCTCTGATTTATCAGGCACAAAAGAGCGCACATCATTCCGTCTAGAAAGGGCAGTTGCTGCTATTAGTCGTTATATGGGGCGTGGAAATGGTTATTTAGCTACTATTGGTGCGATTTCTCCATTCGTCGGTTTATTTGGAACTGTCTGGGGGATCATGAACAGCTTTATCGGGATTGCTCACTCACAAACGACTAACCTTGCGGTTGTTGCGCCAGGTATTGCAGAAGCGTTATTGGCGACAGCAATTGGTCTTATTGCCGCTATCCCTGCGGTTGTGATTTATAATATTTTTGCTCGTATGATTAATAACTATCGTGGTCAAGTAGGGGATGTCGCTGCTCAGTCTGCGTTGTTGCTGGGGCGTGATCTTGATCTGGCAAATAGCAAAGCAAGGTAATTATTATGGCAATGCGTTTAGGTGACGAACAAGACGATAGCGGTGAAATGCATGAAATTAACGTAACACCTTTTATTGATGTTATGTTGGTTTTATTGATTATCTTTATGGTTGCAGCACCATTGGCAACAGTTGATATTAAAGTCGACTTACCCGCCTCGACAGCGAAGCCGCAACCACGTCCAGAAAAACCTGTATTTTTAACGGTGAAATCGGACAGCCAGCTTTTTATTGGTGACCAAGCTGTGACAAAAGAACAGCTTGCTTCTACACTTGACCAAGCAACAAGTTCTAATAAGGAAACAACAATCTTTTTCCAAGCGGACAAGAGTGTTGATTATGAAACGATGATGGATGTAATGAATGCATTGCGTCAATCAGGGTACTTGAAGATTGGTTTAGTCGGAATGGAAGCAACGTCCTCAAAATAAGCTAATTAAATCCTATAAGCGCGTTTTATCATTAAGGGTAAAACGCGTTTTTTATTATCTAATGGTACCCAAAGTTATATCTGTCGTTTTTTAAACTCTCTTTCGGCACTCTTTTTGGATATTCCATCGCATTTATTTACCTAATTAAATTTTTTTTAAAGAATTTTATTCTTATTTGACGCTCTTTATTCGTTATTTGATAAGATGAGTTGGCTATTGTATTCATTTTTTCACACTATTTTGGATACTTTTGTTTGTATTTCCTATAAATAATGATGAATCATATTAATTTTTATAATCAATAGCTGTGTGTTATTCATTTTTCACCATGGTTTCTTCTATGGATATTACCTTTTTATTTATGTATATATTAGTTAGATTAATTTATTTCGCTGGTTTTTTCGTTCTAAAATGCGAGTTAAATAGCATATAAATACTGATTATTTTATCAATAACGATGCAATAAGATGGGAAACTTAATGAAAAATAAACCATGTTTCTAATAAGGATTTATAAAAAATATCATTTTTAATCGATTTAGTGTATTCCATTATTTATTTTGTGGTTATTTTGTGTGGGAATATTAATCAAAAAGTGATTGTTTATCATAGAGCTGGTTATTTTGGCTTTGATTTTTTAGAATAATAAAATTAAATTAAGTAAATACCACTAATAATTATAATTAAATAATATGTAAACATTATTAATGTTAAAGTGGTTTTATTATATTCAGAAAATATATTTGTAAAATTACTTAGTATATTCAATTAATATTAAATTTATTTTCAAGATTAAAATGAATTATTTTTTAGGAACAATGTAAATTGTTTGTAATAACTTAATGATAGGTTAAATATTTTGCTGTCTTTTTGTGGTTTAACCTTATATTATTGATTTTAATGGACTTTGTATTTAACTCTGCATTGTTAAGTGAAAATAAAAAAACACTTGCGCAACAAAGGTGTTTCGCTATAATGCAATCAATAACATTTAGAAACACTTTTAAATACTTTATTATATTGAGTTATCTATTTTTATAATTTACTTAGCTAGGGAATCAATAAGGCCAATACTAATTTGGAAATAATACAAAGTTAGTGAATATTTAGGTCTTTGAATTAAAAATAGATATAATTACTTAACAGGTAACTCAGTGAGTGTATTTATACCGTGATATAAGTGTTATTACTGGAGTCAAATGGGCTGACTACAGACTACGCATAGCAAGCGTCGCCGTAATACGGCAATTTCATATTATACTTTTTTATAGATAAAATAAGACTACACTTCCAGCGTTATCATTGAGATAACGCTTTTTTTTTTATTCTAATCTACCTATTTGGATCTTGAGTAGCACAAGGTCAATCTGTCTCTCGTTTTATGATGAAATAACTTCACGAAAAAATTTATCGGAGTATGATGTGCCTCTTCGCTGTGGGGATCGATATAAATACTTATAACGATAATTATACAACGGCGAGCTTCTCTGCCAAGGTCTGGCGTGAATGAATTGGAAGTAACAATGACTTGGTCTGATTTTAAATCTCGCTATCTCATCGGTTTTTGGAAACCATTACCTGCAGTTATTGCCGCAGGTATCTTATCAACCTATTACTTTGGTTTGACTGGCACGTTTTGGGCAGTTACGGGTGAGTTTACGCGTTGGGGCGGGCACATCATGCAATTATTTGGCGCTGAACCAGAGACATGGGGCTATTTCAAAGTTATTGGTTTCGAAGGTACACCACTAGATCGCATTGATGGTGTGATGATTATTGGCATGTTTGCTGGCTGTTTTGCCGCGGCATTATGGGCCAATAATATTAAATTACGAATGCCTCAGCATAGGATCCGGATTTTTCAAGCTATTTTGGGCGGTATTATCGCTGGATTTGGTGCTCGTTTAGCAATGGGGTGTAATTTAGCCGCATTCTTTACTGGGATCCCTCAATTCTCATTACACGCGTGGTATTTTGCTGTTGCTACTGCGGCAGGGTCATATTTTGGTGCGAAATTCACACTAATGCCAATGTTCCGCATTCCAGTGAAATTGAAAAAAGTTAGCACCGCATCACCATTAACACAAAATCATGATGCGGCAAAAAGACGCTTTAAACTGGGAATGGTGATTTTCACATTAGCGCTGGCTTGGGGCTTTTATACTTTATTAGATTCCCCTGTGATGGGCTTCGCCATTTTATGTGGTATTGGCTTCGGGCTATTAATTGAAAGAGCACAAATTTGTTTTACCTCTGCATTTCGTGACTTGTGGATCACCGGACGCACACATATGGCGAAAGCTATCATTATAGGTATGGCAGTCAGTGCGATTGGTATTTTTAGCTATGTCCAGCTAGGTGCAACGCCAAAAATTTTATGGGCTGGGCCGAATGCGGTCATTGGTGGATTACTGTTTGGCTTTGGTATTGTGCTCGCTGGTGGTTGTGAAACGGGCTGGATGTACCGCGCGGTAGAGGGCCAAGTCCATTATTGGTGGGTCGGTTTTGGTAATATTATTGGCGCTACGGTACTGGCTTATTATTGGGATGATTTAGGCCCTTGGCTAGCGACTGATTTCGACAAAGTCAATCTACTGGAAACCTTTGGGCCAGAAGGTGGGTTACTGGTCACTTATGGATTACTAGCGGTAGCATTCGTGTTGATGTTGGTCTGGGAAAAACACTTTTTCCGTAAACGTTCTCAAAAAGCATCTAATGTATCCGTGGAGGTAGTATGAGTAAGAAAGACATTATCCCTGATTATCGTTTAGATATGGTTGGAGAACCGTGCCCATATCCCGCAGTCGCGACACTAGAAGCGATGCCATCGTTGAAAAAAGGCGAAATTTTAGAGGTGGTAAGTGATTGCCCGCAATCGATTAATAATATTCCTCTAGATGCCAAAAACTACGGTTATACGGTGTTGGATATTCAGCAAGATGGGCCGACTATTCGCTATCTTATCCAAAAATAACGGATACGCGTCATATTTTGCACTGTCGCGGTGTTGGCTTCATGCATTAGCCCTAGTCACATACTTGTGTTTGCTCCTAGGGTCTAACGCATTCGCCGCCTTGCGACAGCACAAGCTATTTAGCGTATTGGTAATACACTTACTCTTCTTGTTCTTGCCAATTAGTGATATCTAGAACTAGCTCACATTCATCATCCATATAAGCGCCTGTTGGGACAAAACCCAGCTTCTTGTAGAATTCAAATGGGCTCTCTTCCCCTTCACCACAGCTATTATAAAGGCGTGGATAACCTTTTCTTTTTAAATACTGAATGACTTGTACCAAGGCTTCTCGGCCAAATCCTAGCTTTTGGTAGGGCTCTGCAATCATGAAACGCCAAAGCATAATGCCATCATATTCTAATTCATCATCATCTAGCCCTGAATGGAGCATGATGAAACCGACAGGGACATCATCAGCGTAAATGCCTCGGTACCATGCACAATCAGAAAACTGGGCTTCCACCATGGAATAGGCATTGTCAGCCACCATATTACGCTGTGCTTCACTAAGTGTATGACTTAGTAAGCAAATTTCAGAAAAATTATCTGCGGTGACTTTTTGTAGGGTAACCAGTGAATTTTCATCTAATTCGGGTTCGATGAGCTCTTTCATAACATTTCCTTCGACAGAATATTGACCATAATCATCAGTGATGGGCTATTTTTATTATTGTTGTTAAACATAATTAAATATTAGAAATTTGCGATATGGATATAAATCAATCAACCAGAGATTTCACGACCAGTCAATGACTTAATTGTGGCTATGTAAGCGGGGTCTAAAAAGTGATGGCAACTTACTTAAGTGTCAGTTGCCATTGTGAGAGCAATAGGGGATATGAAGAAAAATTTAGTGTTCGGCTTCGCCACCTAATACATCAATCAAGCGAGCGATTAATGCACTAAGTTCACCTGTCATTAAGACGTAATCTGCATCAAATTTTTGAGCATAGTCTTCTTTAGCGATGTCATCATTTTGGTCTTTTAATGTATCACTAAATTTGAGGCGTTTTAGAGAACCATCGTCAGATAACATAAACTGGATACGTTCTTCCCAATCTAAGGCCAGTTTGGTTACGAGTTTACCTGCTTCAATGTGGGTGGCGATTTCATCAGAAATTAGCTCTTGCTTCTTACAGCGGATAATACCACCTTCTTCTAAGATGGCTTTTAGCTCCGCTTCATCCATAACTGCAAAACCTTGTGGTAATGAACCAGAACGGATCCACTCCGTGAGTGTTAGCTCAATGGGGTCTTTAAATGTAAGAGGGACGACGGGTAAAGAACCTAAACTTTTGCGTAGTAAGGCTAAATTGTCTTCTGCGCGTTTTGCGCTTGCAGCATCAACAATAATTAATTGATTTACAGTATCAATCCAAATGTAGGTTTTGCTAAATTTACTGAATGCGCGAGGAAGGAGAGCATGAACGACTTCATCTTTTAATGAATCTTTTTCAGTTTTCTTCAGCTTACGGCCTTGCTCAGCTTCTAATTTTTCAATTTTATCCTGTAATTCTTGTTTTATTACAGGAGATGGCAGCATTTTTTCTTCTTTTTTGGCACAAATAAGAATTTGGTTACCCGCTGCATGCGTCAGGGCATCTCCCCCATTCATCGGTGAAAACCAACCCGTTTGCATCATATCTTGGCTACCACAAGGGTGATAGGCGAGGGCGGCAAGCTGTTTCTCTAAATCATCTGCGGAGAGTGCCAAATCCCGATTTAGGCGATAGACTAATATATTCTTGAACCACATGAAAAACCTACCTTTGTTGATAAATAGCCAGTTAGAGCAGGGGGCTATGATAGCGAATTGTCTGTTATTAAGCGAAAAAAAATACGTTGTTGTTGAGCGTTGCTATCATTTGATGAGTTAGCTATTGATAATTCGCCTCAAAACAAGCCATCATAACGATAGAAACCCTGATATAAAAACCCTGAATAGTAGAGAACATCATAATGAGAATCGGTATTGATCTTGGTGGAACCAAAATTGAAGTTATTGCATTGGATGACAGTGGCAATACTTTGTTTCGTAAACGTATTCCAACACCTCGTGGTGACTATGATGCGACACTCAAAGCGATAGCGAGTTTAGTGGCGGATGCAGAAACCGCGACGGGGTTGTCAGGTAGTGTTGGTATTGGGATCCCTGGAACCTTGTCTCCAGTGACAGGAAAAGTTAAAAACGCCAATTCCACATGGCTTAATGGCAAACCGTTCGATGCTGATTTGAGCTATTTATTAAATCGTGAAATAAAAATGGCGAATGACGCTAATTGCCTAGCTGTCTCAGAAGCGGTTGATGGCGCAGGAGCAGGCGAGAAAGTCGTGTTTGCTGTTATTATCGGAACCGGTTGTGGCGCAGGGATTGCGATAAATGGTCAGGTGCATTCAGGGGGAAATGGCGTTGCAGGGGAATGGGGGCATAACCCTTTACCATGGCAAGATGAGCAAGATAGGCAATTTCTAGCATCAGAAAGCTGTTATTGTGGGCTGACGGGGTGTACTGAATTATTTGTCTCAGGCACAGGTTTTATGGCTGACTACACGAAACTGTCAGGGTGCAAAAAAACGGGAATGGAAATCGTTGAATTAGCGCAAATAGGGGATGAACATGCCGTCATCGCACTCGAAAACTACCTTAATCGCCTCGCAAAAGCCCTCGGGCAAGCCATTAATATGTTAGACCCAGATGTGATAGTGCTAGGGGGCGGAATGAGTAATGTTGATTACTTATATGAGGCGCTGCCTGAAAGGATCCGTCAATGGGTGTTTGGTGGGGAGTGTGATACACCAATTCGTAAAGCGGTGCATGGCGATTCGAGCGGGGTTCGCGGAGCTGCTTGGTTGTTTTCGTCCTAATTTACGCTGTCGCGGTGTTGGCTTCATTCGGTTACTCGGGTCACATACTTGTGTATGCTCCCCGAGATACCCTCTTTTGCTGCCTAGCGACAGCGTAAATTAGTTAGAAAATAGAGCCAATGGGATGGTAGCGGTGTTGGCTTCATTCGGTTACTCGGGTCACATATTTGTGTATGCTCCCCGAGATACCCTCTTTTGCCGCCTTGCCACAACTCGAATTATTTAGAAAAAATACTTAGTTTCTAATCAAATAAAGGTTCTTTAGGAAAAATATTTGGTTTCTAATCAAGTGAGAAATCTTTAGAAAACTAATGATTAAATAATCATCTTTTATTTCTTAAATTAAATTTAGATTAATTGAAAATAATTTGATAGATGGATTTATAAAATAAAAATGGATAAGAAAAATTCCTGTGTTTTATTGGTGAAATAAAATATGGGGATTTAAGTTAAATAAAATTCTGTAATGCTAAGTGATATAAATCACAGTTCTTTTTTTCCTTCGAAAAATATTCATCAATCCTGAATGGAATAATGGGAGTTAATTAAGGTGAATTTGTCATCATTAATTCATTTTTGTGAGCTATATAAAAATCAAGCCCAATAAAAAGATGAAAACCGTGATTTAGTCACAAAAAATGGTTACTGTTTGCAGTGTATTATCATTAAAAATTGACATCATGCACATAGTGTAAAATTTTAATGCTATTTTTGTTGTTTATTTGTTCAATTTTACAAGATGGGTACTCAGATTTGAGAGGCAATTTTCTCTCAATAATGGCAACTAAGGGGATTACATGAATAAAGTATTAAAACTTTCAACACTTGCTATGTTAGTCGCATTTAATGCGAACGCAGCAACGGTTGATTTACGCGTAATGGAAACATCAGATGTTCACAGCAACCTCGTTGACTTTGATTATTATAGAGACAAGCCGACAGAGCAATTTGGTTATGTACGTACTGCAACATTAATTAAAGCCGCTAAACAAGAAGCAACAAACTCAGTATTAGTGGACAACGGAGATTTAATCCAAGGTAGCCCATTAGCAGACTACATAGTAGGTGAAGGTTTAAAAGACGGTGAATCTCACCCAGCACATAAACTTTTAAATACTATGGGTTACACTGTAGGTAACTTCGGTAACCATGAGTTTAACTTTGGATTAGAATTCTTACATAAAGCCATTGATGGCGCAAAATTCCCATACATTAACGCTAATATTATTGATGCGAAAACGGGTGAAAACTACTTTAACCCATACATTATTGTCGATACACCGGTTAAAGATAGAGACGGCAAAACGCACACTATCAAGATTGGTTATATTGGTTTTGTTCCCCCACAAATCCTTATTTGGGATAAACCAAACTTAGAAGGCAAAGTTTTAGTTAACGATATCACTGAAACTGCGAAAAAATTTGTACCGCAAATGAAAAAAGAGGGTGCAGATTTAGTTGTTGCTATCCCTCACTCTGGTTTCTCTCAAGAGCCATATAAAGCAATGGCTGAAAACTCAGTTTATTACCTCAGCGAAGTTCCGGGTATCGACGCTATCATGTTTGGTCACTCACACGGCGTGTTCCCTAGCAAAGATTTCAGTGATATCAAAGGTGTTGATGTTGCAAAAGGGACAGTGAATGGCGTACCAGCTGTCATGCCAGGGCAGTGGGGTGACCATTTAGGTGTGGTTGATTTAGTCGTCAATAATGATGATGGTGCATGGAAAGTAGTTGATGCAACCGCTCACGCACGCCCTGTCTACGATAAGCCAAATAAGAAAGCCTTGGTTGAGCGTGATGGCGAACTGGCGAAAATTATTGAACAAGAACACCAGGATACCCGCAAGTTTGTTGGAAAACATATCGGTAAAGCGTCCGAAAACATGTACAGCTTCTTAGCATTGGTTCAAAGTGACCCAACTGTACAAATCGTGAATGATGCTCAAGTCGATTACACCAAAAACTTTATTCAAGGTGACCCAGATCTGGCTGATTTACCTGTTCTTGCAGCCGCTGCACCATTTAAAGCTGGTGGACGTAAAAACTCACCAACTGAATTTATTGAAGTTGAAAAAGGTGATTTAACTTTCCGTAATGCCGCTGACTTATATTTATATCCAAATACGTTAGTTGTAGTGAAAGCGACAGGCGCCGATGTTGTTGAATGGTTAGAATGTTCTGCGGGAATGTTCAATCAAATCAATCCACAATCAACAGCACCACAAAGCTTATTGAATTGGAATGGTTTCAGAACTTATAACTTCGATACAATTAGTGGTGTAAATTACCAAATCGACCTGACTCAACCCGCGAAATACGATGTTGATTGCCAAACAGTCAACAAAGATGCTAACCGAATCAAAAATGTAACCTACCAAGGTAAGCCGATTGATCCAAAAGCAACCTTCTTAGTGGCAACGAATAACTACCGTGGCTACGGCGGTAAATTTGCGGGAACAGGTGATAATAATGTCGCATTTGCATCTCCAGATGAAAACCGTTCTATTTTAGCGGCTTATATTGCTAAAGAGTCTAAAGATAAAGGACAAATTGCGACTAAAGCCGCGAATAATTGGTCATTCACTCCAATTAAAACAGACAAAAAACTGGATGTTCGCTTTGAAACTGCGCCAAGTGAAAAAGCAGCAAAATTCATCAAAGAGAATGCACAGTATCCGATGAAACAAGTCGGTACCGATGAAATTGGTTTCGCTATTTATCAAATAGATTTAACCGAGAAGTAATCTAAACATATTGATATCATTCAAGCCTACCTACGGGTGGGCTTTTTAGTGGCTAAATAATTAGTTTGATAAGTAATTTTAGAGGTGAGAATGCAAAGTAAGAGGGGTGTTAAGGAAATAGCGCTCGGAATATTAAGACAATTTTTACATTAAATATTCCGAGCGGTTATGATTAAGGTAAACATTATGGATCTACTCATAAAAGACATTTAACATAGGTAACTTAGTGTGTTTATCATACTCAACTTTTACATACTCAGACTCTACT